>JAITAH010000190.1 GCA_031284225.1 Dysgonamonadaceae bacterium
TGTTCCGGTACAAAACAATTTTCGGCGGAGAGTTGGATGCCAGGACGTTTGAAAATCAGGAAACAGAGGTCAAACTCAAATCTTTGACATTAAATAAATTCATTGGGACAGGTATGCCCGATGCTTACAAAGTCAGTTAATTTTACTGCTACGATAGTAAAGAAAAATACCGTCTTGAGTACCGTTGCAACAAAGTCCCTGAAATCCCCAATTTATTTCAGCGCTTTAAAAATTGCCTGACATGAACTTGAATCTATCAAAAATTATAATATTGCGTAACATGAGTTAATAATTGAAGGTACGTGATCCGTTTTTTTTATTTCACTGATGATGAGTGAATTAAAACGTGTTCACAACTGTTGGCCGGCATGACGAACCGGACGAAAAGGCTTGGCGTAAAATTGAAGGACTATTTGATTAAAAAAATGAATATAAAATTTCGATTAATTAATATAATGTTTATTATTTTTTTGTACTTTTGTCCCGGCTAATTTTTCATTTATTAATGTTTCGTTATCTGAAAAGTAATAAATATTAATTCATGGCTTACAAATTCAGCTTTATTTAAGGATTAATAACAAATAACTTTTTATTATAAACTCTTTAGTTCTATTTTGTATGAAAAACAATTACTTGAATGTACCTAACGTACTGTTACAGAAGATTTTCACATTTCTTTCGGTTTCAATGCAGAAAAAAGATTTTCACAATGGAAAAGTATTTTTTCTCCTTTTCTTCCTCTTTTCGGTGTTGACTGCTCAGGCGCAAACTTATCCGTTTTCCGGTGGCGCCGGTTCGGAAACCAATCCGTTTCTAATTGCTAATCGGACGGATTTGGATAGTATTCGCCACTATATTGGTGTGGATAATGCGGGACTTTATTTCAAACAAACGGCGGATATCGACTTGGGCGCCTCTAATTGGACGCCGATAGGCGGAAGCAGTAGTACTCTTTCAAATCAATTTCGCGGTAAATTTCATGGCGGCGGATATAAAATCTTGAATCTGAAAGTAAACGCACAATATGGCGGATTGTTCGGCGTAGTAAACGCCGGCGCAATCATTGAAGATGTGCATATTGTTGGCGGAACGATTGGATATACTACATCAAATACATCAACTTATGCTCTGGGAGCCATTATCGGGTATATCCGATTGAGTGAGGCCGGAAATGTTATTGTCCGGAACAACAGTAATAGCGCCGCAGTCAACTTAGATGCCATAAGTTCAACTTCTGTCGGTGCGGCAGGTATTGTCGGTTACATCTATGCTACTGAAGGTGGTACAGTTACTGTTGAACAAAACGAAAATACGGGACGCATTACGGGAAATTGCATGAGAGTCGGAGGTATTATTGGTTATGCATACGCCTCTGTTGAAAATAGCAATTTAAATATTAGCTCTAATTATAATGGCGGCGATGTAACGGGGGTATTGCAGACGGCAGGCGGCTCCACCCAAGTGCGTGTGGGTGGAATAATTGGTCATCTATATATAACCCAAGCAAACATAAGCGCTACTATTTCCAATAATTTCAGCTATGCGAAAATAGAAACGACTATCCCGAGCGGGCAGAGTTATATCGGTGGAATAGCGGGACATTTACAGGCTACGACGGCATCGACAGGATCGACTATGATTTTTGAGAAAAACATCGCCGGAGGTTCTATCGCAGGCGTTACAACTAACTCAGAGCTTCGCACCGGCGGTTTGATAGGCTATGTGTCACGCGGAGTTTCAAACGTACATATTCGATATTCGATATCCGCACAAACCGTTATTAACAGATACTCTACCAACGGACATCGGATTCTTGGATCTTCTGCGACAGGAGACGGAACGCTTACTTATACCGATAATTATGCCTATAAAGATACTAAAATGGTAAACGCAACCACTACCATTACTGCTACCGATGATGCCAACGGCAACGAAGGTATAGGCAAAACCCTTGCAGAATTATTCACGTCAACGACTTACAGCGATTCTCCTTTATCCTGGGATTTTACCGATATTTGGCAAATAGGAAACGGGACAACCTATCCCTATTTGAAATGGCAAGCCAACCGCGCCGGAATAAGCAATGATTATCTGCCTGCGGTAAAATATAATTATACCGGAAGCGATGAAAAAACGATTGCGTTGGATAATGCCAATGTGCCGACTGAAATACTGAATGAGGGAAATAAATCATTCCTTGATTTTGAAATTATTCCTCCGGCGAACGGAAGTGCATACGCCGAATATAATCCGCTCTTTTTGTATCCGGGCAACGATTTTTCCAATAAAATCTTTAGTATTTCTCAAAGTGGTATTCATGCCCTTTATTTCTTCAACGTCTCCCGCACGGCTACTACTCCCTTGCAAGGATATACCGTAACGCTTAAATATAAGGATAATGTTACGCCGGATGGAACGCTTATTGCTAACGCAGACAATAATTATCGAATCAGCCGTCCGGACGATCCGGATCCCTCCGACGATTCCATTATTGTGGATTGGTACACCGATGAAGCTTATACTCGTGTATGGGATTTTACTACGATTGTAACTCAAGATACGACGCTCTACGCTCAATGGAAATATTTTCCGGCATTGTTGGGCGACGGTACACCGGAAAATCCGTACCTTATCAAAGTTCAGGAACATTTGGATAATATCAGAACGAACTTGTCTGCTCATTTCAAGTTAGCCAACGATATAGAATTGACGTTCCCCGAAAGTGGCAATGGATGGACGCCGGTTGCCAATTTTTCGGGAAATCCGGCTTCGGCTGCTGCTTTTACCGGCAGTTTGGATGGCGACGGACATAAAATAACCGGTTTATGGTCTAAATTTACTTCTTCCGGACAAGGTTTGTTTGCCAAATCGTCGGGAAATATCAAAAACTTGCGCATAGAAATTGATACAAAAGGAATTATTAGCAGCGCATCCACTTATTATGCAGGCGGTTTGGCTGGATACGTAACCGGTGGAAGCATCGATAGTGTTTCTGTTATTGGAAAAGAAAATGCTCAAATAACCGGAGCCGCTATGGGTACGGGCGGTCTTGTCGGGTTTGTTAACGGAGCGGCAACTGCTATCTCTAACAGTTATGCAGCTATCGACGTTTATTCGGTTATAGCAAGTACAACTACGACAGGAGGCTTGATCGGAACATCGAACGGCAGTATCCAAAATAGTTACGCATCAGGTAACGTAAGCGCCATAGATGGAAAAATCGGTGGTTTGGTTGGAACTTTTAGCGGGGCAACGATAGAAAACAGCTATGCTTCCGGCAATGTAAGTCTTACCGGCAGTCAGGGCGCCCCCATCGGCGGTTTGGTTGGCGAAGTTACCAGTGCATCTACAAAAATTATTCATAGTTATGCAGCGGGAAATGTTACCGGAACTGAATATGCAGGCGGTTTAATCGGTAAAGCGCTCGGTGAAATTACCAATAGCTTTGCTTCGGGCAAGGTAACGGGAATAACTACCTATAATAACAGTGGCGCATTTGTCGGCAACAATGGAGCCACGCTCGTCGGAAGCGGTTACAATTCCGAAGTAAATAACGAGTTGCCTGCCATCGGATCGGATGCCACGAATGAAAGCCTTACCGCATTGACGTCCGAAAAATTCAAACAGGCGCTTACTTATGCGACTTGGGATTTGGAAAACAGCGCCGGCTGGGGCATCTACGATGGTTACGGCTATCCGTATGTTAAAACAATCGGCAATCATATTCTGATCACTCCCGATGCGGCAGCAACCGAATACACTTATACCGGTTCGGCCATCGAAGTATCGACTGCTACAACCTGGACAGCCGATGCCAATTACGATCCTTCCCTGTCGGAAATTACCGGTAATGTGGTTCTGCCGGACGGCCCATTCGTAAATGTCGGAAAATATACTATTCTTCCGGGTACGGTCAATCTGAAGAATCCGTATTATCAAATCTCGTTCAAAGATGCGATTGTGATTAGGAATGGACTATCTATCCATACTCCTCTATCCGGACTTTTGAAAGCAACCGTTACAAACGGCGTCTTAAGAATTGGAGGAATTACCGCTGGAGAACCGGTTAGCGTATATAATGTGCAGGGAACAATCATCTATCGCCGGACAGCAGTTGCCGGCGAACAAAATATACCTCTTCCTGTCCGGGGAGTATATGTAGTTGTTGCCGGTGAAAAGAAACTAAAAGTCGTTTATTGAAATTTGGAAGGCGTCTTAAAGGTCCGGTTGGATCATTGCAAGCCGATAAGCGAAGTAATCCGGAGTATTAATTATTCATGGATTACTTCGGGCTTCGGCTCTCGTAATGGGAATCGGCTAAAAACAGGAAGTACGAAAAATAACTATAAAATAAGAAAGTATGAAAAATTTGGCATTTACCTTATATATTGGTGTATTTATCTTTACTTGTAATGTAAACAGTTGGGCGGCGAGATTGTCCGGAAATACGAATGAACGGGTTTTTGTTAACACAGCTGTCGGAAGTTCAACCACGAATTATACCGTTTCAGAAACGGATGGATTTTTATATATCAGAGATTTGGTTACAGGCGATAATGTTACTGTCGGTATTGTCAATGAAAGTTCCGACGAGCAAGCCGCCATTTTTTCCGCCCAAATTGTAACCAGTGGTACCTATACCTACATTCCGATGAGCGGAGCCTCTACGGGTATTCGGTTTACCCCTTTGGAAGCGAAAACCTATCGGGCGACACTGACAGTCTATGTCAATGGTACGGCATTGACGCCTTCCATCCCCTTATCGGGAACAGGAATAGGGTATCCCATCGTCAATTTCGAATCTGCAGTATCCATTGATAGCTCATCCGTGAAAAGAATCGCTGTAGCCGGTTTGGCAAATTCCATTACACCCGAACAGGTCGGCATAACCGATGATGCCGCCGGCGTTTTTTCGATAGTCGATGCAAAGCATTATGATACGGGAGATTCGGTCGATGTTCGCTTTACGCCGAAAGACGCAATTGTTTATACCGCTTATCTCGCGGTGGAAAACAACCGGAAAGTGGCTTTGACGGCAATCGGCCAAAATCCTGCCTTTTACAGCGTTGCCGGAAAAGAAATCTGGCAGTATCTGCAATTTGTTTCTACCGGAAAAGTGATCACACAAAACGGAACCGGCAATCCGTTAACAGCCAATGCCCGGGTGGAAAATAATGACGCCCAGTTGTGGAAAGCAATCCCATCTTCTACGTTATCTATGGATTTGCTGATCAATAAAGCCGATCCGACGTTAAGCATTCGTTTCCGTGATAATCGTTATGTCGCTGTTTCCGGTCAAGTGGAACCCGATCCGATCTATGTACCCGATGATGCTGTTTTCCTTTATCTGACTAATGGACAATACACTACCAATTATGCCAGTTTAACCCGGATAGGGGATCTTCACGAACCGTTGGAAGCCAGCGCTGCCCGTCCGGAAAGCAATAACGAGGGCGCCGTTATCTTAATGAACGAAAGAGAAGGTGGAAAAAATACCCCTGAAACATATCTTCGTTTTGTCTATCATAGCGGAAAAACGGCAAATTCATTGGATGTTATCGCCGGCAAAGTAAAAATATATCCCAATCCGGCAAGCGAAATACTCTTAGTGGAAATACCGGACAAGGCAGTGTCTCTTTCTGTGGTTAACGCTTTTGGACAAACGCTTTTGACGATAAAACCAACGACGACGCGGGTGCAACTTCCCGTTTCCCATCTGAATACAGGAATCTATTTCCTGAAAATTGAAAATACGGATAAAACGAGAACAATTAAATTTATCAAAAAATGAAAAAAATTGTATTGGTGTTATTAACAATGACTTTCGTCTTTACTGAAAACATCTGGGCGGAAGTGAGATTGAACGGCTATTTGGCTGCCAGAGATTTCGGCGAAGTAGAAGTGGGTACAAGCAAACTTAATTCATCCGGAACAACAACGATAATCGGAATAAACGGAGAAGAGATTTCTTACCAAATTACCAATAACGATGGCGATCCGGCAACCGTTTTTACCGTAGAGTTGAAAGGTTCCTCTACCTATTATTATTTTGCCAATTTTGGATTCACTCCGTTGGCGGCAAAAGCTTATGTGGCAACGCTTACTGTTTTTGCAGACGGTATTCCATTAAGTCCTACCATTACATTGACCGGCACAGGCGTGGAATATCCTATTTTTAATTTCGGATCGGCACGAACGGATTTGCCGCAGGTAAAACGAATTGCTGTCGATGGTTTAACGGAAGCGATTGATTTGGAAAAAGTTCAGATAACGAACAACGGAACCGGTAACAACAATGTGTTTACAAAAGTGGCCGCTGCACATTATGATACCGGCGATTCGATAGATGTGCAATTCGCCCCGAAGGATGCGATTGAATACTCAGCGACACTCTCGGTGGCTAATACGCCCAAAGTCATCTTAAAAGGAAAAGGTAGCAGTACGCCTCGTTCCAGTTCGGCGGATAATGCGATCTGGTATTATATCCAATTCGTTTCCGGGGAAAAAGTCGTTCAACAAAACGGAGCCGGTTTCCCATTGACGGCCCAAACACGTGTTGACGGCAAGGAATCCCAGTTATGGAAAGCGCTCCCGGGAGAAGCTTCTTCAGGTTCCCATATTCTCTTCTATAACAAGCAGAATCCGAATTTGCGAATCCATTTTCATGATAACGGTTATTATGCTACCGATGAGCCGGCTGTTAACAGTCCCTATGAAGATATTTCAGATGCCGTTATTTTGAATACACTTTTTTCGCAAACAACGACCAATTATACCAATTTAACTTGGGGGCCGGAAGGACACGATGTTGAGTATTATCCTGCCAAACCGGAAAATACCGGCGAAGGATCCCGTTTGGTGATTAACGGCAATCGTCCGGAGGATTTTCCGAAAACCTACCTTCGCTTTATTTATTACAGCGAAACGGGAGTCGCCGGGATCAATCCGGTGAATACCGGCAACAAAACGAAAGTATATCCGAATCCGGCCAACGAAATCCTTTTTATCGAACTCGAGGAACCGGCAATTGCTATTTCGGTTATAAACAGCGCCGGACAAACCGTTTCGAAAATATTGCCGAAATCAAAGTTGGAACTATTTTCAACTATCAATCTTGGAACTGGCATTTATTTACTGAAAATCGAAAGATCTTCAGAAATTGAAAGGGTTAAATTTATTAAAAAATGATAATGCTATTATGATAAAATGTTTACCGGCTTATTGGGTGGTATTATTTTTTGCGTTTTTAATTCCACAACTAAGCTATGCCGTTCCGGCTTGTCCGCATCCGGTACAATACTTGTTGCCCGACGGATCGTTTATCACCTTGACTTTAAAAGGCGACGAAGATGTAGATTGGGCAGTTTCTCCGGATGGTTATACTTTGTTAGTAAATGAAACAGGCTATTATGAATATGCGGAAAAAAATGCAGCCGGAAATATAATTTTATCCGGTGTACGGGCGAACAACCAAGAAAAACGAACGGTACAGGAAATGGAATTCTTAAGAAAAACACCTCAAAACCTTCGTTACAGCGCTGAGCAATTATCTCTCTTGCGAAGCTTTCACGATACGCGGGCTTATTTGCGAAGCGCTTCTCCAGCGAAGGTTGTGTACACCGGAACGGTTCGCGCGCCGCTGATTTTAGTCGGTTTTCAGGATAAACCGTTTACCCTCCATCGGAACGAATTTGAACTGTTGATGAATCAACCCGATTATACGGCAGGCGGCGCGATTACCGGCAGCGTCTATGATTATTATTATGCCAATTCGTATGGAAAACTAAATTATCAAGTCGATGTTTTTGGACCTTATACTCTTTCTCACGCAATCGGTTATTACGATCATAAAAGCGGAGGAAATCCGCGTGAAATGGCTCGTGAAGCAGCCTTGAAAGCAGACGCCGACGGATGTAACTTTGCAAATTACGACATAGACGGCGATAATTATGTTGATGGCATACACATCATTTTTGCCGGTTATTCTCAGGCTGCCGGCGCTCCTAAAGGAAATTCCATCTGGTCTCATGCCTGGGAAATAAATGCCCCGGACAGAATAGACGGTAAATATGTCAAACGGTATTCCTGTTCCCCCGAATTAAGAGGAAATTCAGGAACAAACATCACTTATATGGGAGTAATTGCTCATGAATTGGGACATGTTTTCGGCTTGCCCGATTTTTATGATACCGATGACGAAGAAAGTGGAGGCGAAACCATTAATACGAATAGTTGGGATATTATGGCCAACGGTTCCTGGAACGATGGCGGACGAACTCCGGCCAATCATACGGCGTATTCCAAAGATTTTTTAGGTTGGTTGCCTGCTATCGAATTGAACGAACCGGCCAATATTATTTTGCCGAATCCGGCTCTGGAAGACCGTATATACAAAATAACGACCACGACTCCTAATGAGTATTTTTTGGTAGAAAACCGGCAGAGAATCGGATGGGACGCATTTATTCCCGCTTCCGGCATGTTGGTTTATCATGTTGATAAAAACTATTCGGGTTGGAGCGCCGGCAAAGTCAATGCCAATCCGGCTCATCGCGGATTATATATCAAGCAGGCCGGCGGTGGAGTCGCCAGCAACAGCGCCAATCGGACAACCGATCCTTATCCTGCTACCGGAAATACGAGTTTTACGGATACTTCTACTCCTGATTCCAAATCGTGGGCAGGAAATAATACCGGAAAGCCCATTACGAACATTGTTCATAGTATCGGAAGCCGGACTGTTTCTTTCTCATTTATGGGCGGCGTAAGTGAACAAAAACTGGTCAATGCACAGGTAATCCCCTCAAATGCCGGAACCGTGCAAGGCGAAAATTATTATACCGCAGGATCAACGGTAACGTTGACCGCTATTCCTGCCTTTGGCTACCGTTTTTCAAAATGGATAAACGGAAATACGGAATCGACCGACAATCCTTACTCGTTTGAAGTAACAGATGCCGTAACGTTAATTGCCGAATTTTTTCCGGCGGATGTGCTCGAAAAAATATTCTTGGAAGATTTTGAAGCAAATATCGATGCCTGGACATTTGTCAACGATTCTCAAACCAATCGATGGTTAAGAGGCGGCGCGATCGCTCATTCCGGTTCTAAATCCGTTTATATTTCCGACAGTATTCCGGATGGAAAAGAAGTTTACAGTTATACATTTAATAAGGCAAGTAAGGTACATCTGTTCCGCGATATTACATTTCCGGCGCTTCCCAACGGACATTTCCGTCTGGATTTCGACTGGAAAGGAAGAGGCGAATACCCCGGCGGCAACGCAACCGATTACATGGAAGTACGTCTGATTGAAACGACTCAAATGCCTGTAGCCGGGGCAGCTCTGTCGTCCGGGATATTATTGGGTAAATTTTTTGGCGCCGATTGGCAACATGCGGCGATAGATTTGCCGGATAATTGTGCGAGTACTTCCAAACGACTGGCATTTACCTGGATGAATGACGCAAGCCAAGGAGCGCTCCCGCCGATTGCCGTCGATAATATTGCACTCTCTGTAGTTCAACCGATCGAATTTACTTCTCCGAAGGTTTTCAGGAAAAAAAATAAAGACGTCGAAGTGTCAACGGTTTCTTTTACCGGTATCGACAGTCGATGGTCGGCGTTGGCGCCGGATTGGATGATACTGACTCCCGCTCAGGGAAGCATTAACAATGGAAATGGACAGTTTACTTTTTCCTGTAAGGAAAATGAAGAAAATTCCGTGCGGGAAGGTATTATAACCCTGAATGCCGGTGGTAAAATAGCTTATTTGAAAGTAATACAGGCAGGCAAAGCGCCCGCTGATTTGCAGGCCGTCTTTAATGAAACTGCGCAATCGGTGCAATTAACCTGGAACCCGATCGTATCCGAATCGCTTGAAAAGGAAGAAAAAATGTTACGATGGCATAATGGCGTCAATGGCAATGCGAGCGCTTATACTAATTATGAGTATGTAGAAGTGGCTATCCGATTTACGCCGGACGATTTAGCTGCTTACCGGGGAACCAAAATCCGGGCGATTGAAATATATGCAAGAATGATCGGTACCGATATGGTATTGAATATCCGGCAAGAAGGTCAAATTATTTATACTCAACCCATCGCCGGCTTACAATTGAACAGCTTCAATCGTATCGATCTGGCAGCGGACATTCCTATTGACATAAGCAAGGAATTGTTGGTTGGCTATGGCTATAAACAACGTTCTGGAACACCTTATAATTATGTATTATGTCGTGATCCGGGACCGGTGGTCGAAGGCAAAAATCTGTATTCGCTCAATAAGAATGCGGCGTTTATCAGTTATTCGTCGGGTAACTGGAACATCGCTCTATATGTGAGCCGGGACAATGCTCCCGCCTACGATGTATTCCGTGAAAACGAACGGATTGCAGAAGCCGTAACCGGTACTGTTTTTGAGGATCTCCATTTGCCTTTGAGCGGCGATGTATGTTATACCGTATCGGCGGTTTACAATGGCGATGCTGCATTGACGTCAACCGCATCCAATACCGCTTGCGTATCTATCAGCCGGACAGGAATGGAAAACGTATCCGGGAATAACCGGTCTTTATTCGATATCTCCATGAAAGGAAATGTTCCGGAGGTTCGCAGTTACGCCCGGTATTCGGCAATTATCTCGCTTTATGGTATATCCGGGCAATTACTCTATTCCACGACGCTTGAAGCGGGAGAAACGAAAAACCTGGATGTCGAATTGAGTCGCGGCGTTTATCTGATCAAAGCTTCCTGTAAAGCGGAAGGAAATTCAATAAAAAAAATAGTTGTACAATAACGTTTCATAATGAGAAAAAAAGCAGTTTTATTTTTATGTTATCTGATGTTTGTTCAGCTTCTATCGGCTCAACAAACGGCGAAGTCAAATATCGCCAAAGGGATGATAACCGACACTTCCGGAGAAGCGCTGATAGGAGCTTCTGTCCGTATTAAAAACACCACGCTCGGTACGGTTGCCGATTCGGACGGACATTTTGAGATTACCATTCCCGCATCGGTTGCTAATCCGGTACTTGTCTTTTCGTATGTAGGCTACAAAGAGAAATCGGTTTTGTTCAAAGGCGAACCCGAACTCCTTGTCCAATTAGTAGAAAACACGATATTGGAGGATGTGGTTGTAACCGGTATTTTCAATCGCGCTAAGGAAAGTTATACAGGTGCGGCCAATAAAATATCGCAAAAAGACCTCGAATTAGCCGGGTCGCACAATTTGATAACTTCTTTACGGAATATTGACCCATCGTTCAATCTTCTGGAAAACAATTTGTTGGGATCAGACCCCAACAATATTGAAAATATGTCGATCACTATGCGGGGCGCAACCAGTCTTACGGACATCCAATCCGACGCTCAAACGGCCATCAGATCGAATATGCCCTTATTCATTATCGATATGTTCGAGGCGCCTCTCAAAAGTGTAATCGACCTTGATGAAAGCCGTATCGAAAGTATTACGCTCTTGAAAGATGCAAGCGCCACTGCGCTTTACGGTTCGAAAGGTTCTAACGGAGTAATTGTTATCACGACTAAAAAACCCCAAGCCGGGAAATTACGGCTTACATACAAAGGAAAACTTTCATTCGAGGCTCCCGACCTATCTTCCTACAATTTGATGAATGCAATGGAAAAATTGGATTACGAATATGCCGCTAATCTTTATACCCCTACAAATGCATCGTACGAGGATATTGAAAATTTGTTGGATATTTATAACGCCCGACGAATGGATGCAGTACGAGGCGTAGATACTTACTGGTTGGCTTATCCGGTACGGTTGGGTGTCGGACAGGAACATACATTGTCGGTAGAAGGCGGAGAAAATGCTATGCGCTATGCAATCAACCTGGGATATAACCGGATTGCCGGAGCGATGAAAGGCTCCAACCGGAATACAATCAACGGCAACGTTTATTTATCTTATGCCGTTAATAATTTCTTGTTTTCCAATGATATTCAAATTACGAATAATAAAGCGTATAATTCGCCTTACGGAAATTTTGACGATTATGCCAAAATGAATGCGTATTTTATCCCTTTCGACCAATATGGACAAGCAATAAAAAAATTGGATAACGTGTCGTATATCGGATTCTCTGTGAATGGAGGGCGAACGAACACCAAAAATAATATGAATCCTTTATGGAATGCGAGTTTGCCGTCGTTGAACGAAAGCGCTTACACGCGGGTTGTGAATAATTTTATGACGGAGTGGCATATCATTCCACAGGCGTTTTTTATCCGCGGGCGGTTCAGCGTTACAACGGAGAACAACCGGAGCGATGTTTACATTTCTTCCGAAAATACGCTGTTTGACGCTTATGCAGAAGATAGTTACAACCGGAAAGGCCGGTACGATTACAAAACGGGACAAGAAGTGGATTATGAAGGCGATTTGACGCTGAACTTTTCCAAAACATTTAACGACAAGCATCAAGTTTTCGCTGGAGGCGGCTTTAATATCTACCAGAAATCCTTGGAATGGTATTCCATCCGGGCGGAAGGGCTTCCTATTCCCGATATGGATTTCTTAACTACCGCTACACAATACGAAAAAGAAGGAAAACCCGCCGGAAGCGAAGAACTGAGACGGGGACTTAAATCGTATCTTTATGCCAATTATACGTACAACCGACGCTATTTTGCCGATTTCTCAACGACGATGGAGGGTAATTCACAATTTGGCGCAAACCAACGGGTTGCTCCTTTTTGGTCGGTAGGAACCGGTTGGAATGCTCATCATGAATCGTTCCTGCAAGATAACTATTATTTGAACATTTTCCGCCTGCGAGCCTCCTACGGCGTAACCGGTTCCGTCGAGTTTTCTCCCTATCAGGCGATGACCATGTACGGAATAAACAACTCGAACAGTTACCGGGGATGGTTCGGCATGGAATTGAAAGGTATCGGCAATTCCGATTTGCAATGGCAAAAAACAAACGCACTCAATATTGGCGCCGATGTGGAAATCTTCGACAGCCGGCTGACGGCAAAAATAGATGTTTATCATCGAATAACCAACGATTTGCTTACCAGTGTAAATATTCCTCCTGCCGGCGGTTTCGGAAGTTATGTGGCTAATATCGGCGAAGTTTCCAATCAGGGTATTGAAAGTGAACTGAAAATAAATATTATTCGCGACCGGAAAAACGATTTCTTCTGGAGTGTGGGCGGAACGATCGCTCACAATAAAAACAAAATTCTGAAAATATCCAATGCGCTCGAATATTTCAATGAAAAAATAATATCGGAGGAAGGTTTGACGGATGCGGAAAAAGAAGCACAGCGGCGCAATCCCAGTTTCCTGTACAAAGAAGGCGAATCCATTAATACCATTTTCGTTGTACGATCGAAAGGAATAGACCCCAGTACCGGAAAAGAAATCTTTGTGAAATTGGACGGAACGGAAACGTTTACCTGGAATCCTGCCGACAGGATCGCTTGCGGCGTATCCGAACCGACGATTTGGGGTAATTTCAATACAACCGTTCGCTACAAAGGATTTACATTTACGACATTCTTCAACTACAAAGCCGGAGGATACTCCTATAATAATACCCTTGTGGACAAAGTGGAAAATATCTATCCTTACGAAAATGCCGACCGGCGGGTATTGTACGACCGTTGGAAAAATCCGGGCGACATAACTTTCTTCAAAAGCGTCAAAGAATATGGAAACACCAATGCGACTTCACGTTTCGTCATGAAATCCAATTCGGTGGAATGTTCTTCCTTGAATCTCCGGTACGATTTTTCCGAAAAATGGTCGAAAAAACACTTGCTGCTTTCTCATCTGACCCTTCAGGCAACGGTACAGGATGTTTTCTATTCTTCTACGATTAAGCGGGAACGGGGCACCCTCTATCCGTTCTCGAATAAGTTTTATTTCTCTACCACCATTCAATTTTAATGCTAAAAATGATTATCGGATATGAAAAAAAGAATAATATATGCGTTGATTTTTTTCTCCTGGATGGGAGAAAGTTGTCAAGATTTTTTAGATGTAAGTCCGCGTGAAACGGAAAAAAGGGAAACCTTGTTTGAAACGCAGAGCGGTTTTAGAACGGCTTTGACCGGTGTTTATCTGATGCTTGCCGATGACGATTTGTATGGCTATACTACCAGTATGTATTTCCCGGAACTGTTGGCGCGTCATTGGTCGGTTCCCATCAATGACAGAATATCCGACCTGTATGTCGTATCGAATTATGATTTTTCGGACTATAAAGGAAACGCTTTAATTACAAATACCTGGACGGCTTATTACAAAGCCATCGCCCAATTGAACGATATTTTGGATGCATTGAAAAATTCGGATGTAGTCTTCACCGACAATACGGAAAAATTCATCGAGGGAGAAGCCAGAGGGTTGCGTGCTTTGATTTACTTGGATCTCCTCCGTTTTTGGGGGCCTGTTCCGGCCTTAGCCGATCCTGAGACGTTGTCGGTTCCGTATGTTGTCGAACTTACCCATGACGCACAGAAATTAGTCGCCGTGCCCTGGAAAACAGTAACCGAAGGTATCCGGAACGATTTGGATCAGGCTGAAAAATTGTTGGCAGACATAGACCCGATACGAAAATACAATCCGGACGATCTGAATTTTTCTCGCAGCTCTTCCGGAGTAGATGAAATAACGGATCGATGGTTTTATTATCGTCAAAACCGGATGAATTACTATGCCGTATTAGCCGCTAAAGCTCGTTTTTACAATTGGATTGCCACCAACAGCGCTTCCGCCGCCGAAGCCAAACCGCTTGCCGTACAATATGCGAAGCAATTGATTGAAGCGGTGAATGCAGAAACGCAAAATCCTCAATTCTCACTGGGCGATTTTTTGAACATCCTGGATAACGGATTGATATTGTACAGGGAATGTATATTCGCACTTCACAACCCTAAATTGCAGAATATTATCAAGCCGGCATTTATCGATGATACGCCGTTACTGACCCAATCGACCGATAATTTGAATATTGCTTACGAAGCTTCGCTCAATGCGCAAGACGTTCGTTACGGTTCTATTTCGGACGGACGCTATTGGATACCCACTACCGACGCCAGCAAACCGGCATACAATCATTTTGCCAAGTACAATGAATACGGACGTTGGCATACATGGAATCAAGTGCCTCTCCTGCGCTTGTCGGAAATGTATCTTATTTTGCTCGAAAACCTGCCTGTGACCGAAGCAAATGCTTATTTCAAGACTTTCCGGATCGCCCGGGCCATGAGTAACAGCTTGGATAATTCCCTGACAGAAGGAAATATCCGGGAACGAATCGAAAAAGAATACCGCAAAGAGTTTTACGGAGAAGGACAGATGTTCTTTTTTTATAAAAGATATCAATATTCCTCGTTTACTTATCCGGAAACATTCCCACTGCCGCAAGGCCTGGCGGATTATCGTTTGCCGCTTCCTAAAAATCAACAAATTTTTGAGAACTAAAAAATAACAGATCGATGAAGAATAATGGAATTTTATTTATGCTTTTTATTTCCCTGTGTGCGGGAATGACTACCGGATGCGAACCGGAAAATCCATTGGCTTATCAAAACGATCCGGCAATTTATTTTAATGGCGCCATGGTGGAAGGAAAATCCATTCGGACACAAGACAGCATTGCCATGTCTTTTGCCGAAACGGGCGTCGATGAATACATCTTTTGGGTCTATGTGCTAACGCAAGGGATGGTGAGCGATATAGACCGGCCGATCATCGTCAAACAAGTTGATAAATCAAATACCGCTCCCGGATACGACTTGGCCTTGCCCGGCGTTCACTACGTACCGTTTTCCGATCCCAGAGTGGCCGAGTATCTTAACATTCCTGCCGGTAAAGTAACTGTTTGTTTCCCGGTTATATTGTTGCGTACCGGCGATTTGCTGCAAAATAAAAAATTTGTCATAGACCTCGAACTGGAACCGACAGAAGAATTTCGTCTCGGAATGAAAGATCGCCTTACGTTCCGTATTAAGTACTCCGGAATGCCGGAAAAACCAAGAAATTGGGATCGTTGGAACTCGTATAGCGGTTTTGGAATTTGGGGACCTGTCAAACACACGTTCATTTTATCCGTATGCGGATCGATTAGTTGGGATGAAGCTCCCTCTGTTTCATTAGGTTATTATTACCGCTTCTTAGTTCGATCCAAATTAGCCGAATACAATGCCGAACATCCCGGCGCTCCATTATGCGAACCGGACGGAACTCCGGTTACTTTTCCTAATTAATTTATTTACGTATGAAAGCAAAATCAGTTATAGTATATTTGTTTGCCTTGGGATTTCTTTCCTGTAACATGGAAGATTTGGGCAATTACGATTATCAATCGCCGGAAGAAATATTGCCGGTGGAAATAGAAGATTTGAACATTCCCAGTCCGATTCAATTCAGGGAAACGTGGCATTACGAACCGGTTTTTAAAAGGTTGGAAAACGAGGAGCGTTATTCGTTCCGCTGGTATGTTATTTATACGAAACCCGGTGTAGCGTCGATGCGAATAGATTTGTGTAACACTAAAATATTGCATTTAGACAGCAATCCTCTTGATGCAGGAAGCTACGACCTCTATTTTGAGGTGAAAGACACGCTTTGGGATATTTTTGTAAAAAAATACACCCGGATAACCGTTAGCAATTCGATTTTAAATGAAGGATGGTATATCCTGAAAGATGACGGAGAGAATACCGATATCGATTATTTTGTCCGGAAGTCTTATGCCGAGATCAATCCTGCTCATACTCGTTACGAAAATGTCATTCAACGGTATGGCTTTGGCGCTCCCTTGCCGGGTAAAGCCCTGTCGTTTGCTTTTATTTCCCGCTATGCTTGCAACGAAAATGTAGTGAATGGAGAGGGTGAGTCTGTCGTCGAAACCTATAAAGGGCCGGGTTGGTTGGTGCAAACCGATCAAACAATCGTTTCGACTACCAATACTTTTTCCAGATATCTGTATTCCGATTTTGCCGATAACTTTTACGATCCTCCTGCGGTAATCGAACCACAAGGATTATTTATTGACCCCACCGATTACGGAACGGACGTCGTCTGGATGCTCAATAAGAATATGATTTATTCAATCTATCTATTGGGAAGTCATATCGGTAAATTTTCACAACTGATGACCGATCATCCGTTGGACTTCTATCCGGAAGTCATTTGGAGTAAAAACCATCTGCTGGCGTATGAACAGAGAAGCGGCGTGTTTTGTTTTGTGAATTATATTGGCTCTTTTACACCCCTTACCCTGGCTTCTTCTACTGTGCCGAATATTGCGCTTATTGCTAATGCAGAAGTAGCGCCGGTGCGGATGCTTGATACCTATCCTTCCGGTATCACTTATACGACTTACGGCCTTGTTTTGTTGAAACACAAAACCTTGGAAAATAAATATTACTTGGCCAAGGTAGTCAGCCAGGGAAACAATAATCCGTTTACGTTCATCAAGGAATTACCGGCGGCGGCCGATATCTTACGCCCCGATGTAAAGGTGATGGCGGCTACGAACATTGTCAATGCAATCTATTATGCGAAAAATGAAAATGAATTATGGATATATACCGATAACGACGAAGCCATTGAAACACGCCAGCAATTAGCGTTGACTTATCCGAAAGGTGAAAAAATTGTTTATATTCGCCCCATCATACGGACTTACGATTCTCTCAGTTGGGTTTGTGTCCTGACCAATACCGCTGAAGGAGGATATAATCTCTATGTCTATGATACAGTAGGAGCTACCGCCGATTTATTACTCCCCGAAAAAGTAAAACTCAGTGGAACCGGAAATGCTAAAATGTTTTTTCCCCGATTTTATTAGATAAAAAAAATAGTATTTATCACTCATAATTTATTTACGTATGAAACGAATGTTCTTGTTTGTTAGTTGGTCCCTTTTGTTTTTAACAATTCAGGCACAACCCCATCGGTACGTGCAGTTGAAAGGAATGGTAAAAACAGAAAAGCAGAAAGAAATTAAATTATTTTCGATAGAAAACGGCGCTGTTCGGGTATTGGCGTCCACGCAGATGGGGCCGGACGGAACTTACGGCTTCTTGTTTGTTCCTGATTCCAGCGGATTTTATGCGGTGGGTACCGACCGGATCAATCATCCGGTTTATGTAAATCCCGGCGATGAAATTAATTTGAATCTGGAAGAGGAAGAAGAAATAGCCGTTCTTACCGGAAAAAATACGCCGGAAAATATGGAACTTTACAAATGGTTGGACTTCTCAAGAACTGTTCGGCAAAAATCCACTCGCCCTTTGACCGCAGGTGTGTTGTCCTCTTACGAAGATTTTTTCCCCGATCTGGAAAAACTGGCAACAGAAACGGAAAACTTCAAAAAGGCCATCCACAGCGCCAATCCGTCGTTCGACCGGTCGCTTCGGACAATGATTGATTATGATATGGATTTGTATGCCTTGACATTTCTCTATACGCCCCGATCGATACAACCGGAAAAAAGCGATCGAACACCTTATTATCAGACGATTATTTCCGAAAATAAATTTGCTTCGGATAACATACTCCAATATCCGGACGGACTTAAACTGTTGAGCCTCTATTTGACATTCATTCGAATAGAAAAAGAAGTTTTCAATACTCAACCGATTGATTTCGACCTGGAATTCATTGCAAATCCGGTATTAAAAGGCGAATTTTTGTTGGCTTATCTGAAAAGAATTAAAACGTATGATCGGTATGAAGCTTTCATGCATTTATATGAGAAATATCTGGTAACTTCCGAACAAAAAAAATCGGCGGAACAAGTGGGTTCCAACCTCTATGAATCGGCGCCGGGTAAATCTGCTCCTGCTTTTTCGTATCCGGATGTTGCCGGAAAAGAACATTCCCTGTCCGATTACCGGGGAAAAGTGGTGCTAATAGATGTTTGGGCAACTTGGTGCGGCCCCTGCCGCAAGGAATTTCCATCGTTGAAAAAACTGGAAGAAGAAATGCGGGACAAAGAGATCGTTTTCATGGGAATTTCGATTAATGCGCTCAAAGACAAGGAAAAATGGGCAAAAATGGTGGAAACGGAAAATTTACCCGGAATCCAGTTGTTGGCAGGTCCCGAAGATAAACTGTCGAAAGACTATAAAATCAACGCCATTCCAAGATACATTGTTATTGATAAACAGGGAAATATCGTTTCGGCGGATGCTCCCCGTCCGTCGGATGCCGATTTGAAAATACTGTTGGAAAAAGAATTGAGGAATTGATGAAGGAAAGTACCGCTCATAAGAATGTGAACATATCGTTTCAAAAAGGTGATTACAGGAATTGATTTTTAGAACCGAATGACAAACAGGCCTGCTACTGACAGAGCAGGTAATTTGCCGGGTCAAAAAATGTATATTTATTACTTTTAAAAACAAAAAAGATGAAAGAATTAATTTTATTCTTAGCAATTTTATTTTTTCCTGTTTATTTACAGGCACAAGCGCCTATGTATAGCGACGAGACAAACGAATATTGGTATTATATCCAATTTAATTACAATGGATATGTTATTCAATCGGAGGGTGAAGACAAGGTATTAACCGTTCAAATTCCTGTAGCCGGTAACGATGCTCAATTATGGAAAGTAGAACAGTCCACCGCCACTTATATGGATGAATATGCCGGTTTTTATACAGTGAATATTTATAACAAAGCGAATCCGTTGCTTGCGATTCGTTATTTAACGAAAGACGAATTACCGGGAGTTTCGTCCCGTTTTTTTGCGACCCAACGGGAGGGCGCTTACATTACAGGTACAGACGACGATAAAAACAATCCTATATTGGTAACAAATTATTTGGATGAAATGGTAGCATTAAATGCCAGAAACATTAATTATTTTATGAGACCTCTTACGGATGAGGTAGGAGCGCAAGTTTATAGAGATGGTGACAACAATCCTAATCGGGAGAAATGCGCTCTTAAATTTGTCTTGCCGGAGAATATGCCGTTGGGGATCAATGCTGCGAAAGCGCCTGTTGCGAAAATAAGAATTGTATCGGATCTGGAAAGCAAACGCTTATCCGTTGAACTTCCGGAAGGCGTAAAATCGATGGTAGTTATAAATGCTGTCGGAAAAACGGTTAAGAACATAAAACCATCCGGCAACAAGGAACAAATCGATCTTTCCGGTTGGACTTCCGGAATTTATATTTTGAAAGTTGAAAAATCAACTGGTGTAGAAACCGCTAAATTTGTGGTCAGATAAATGAAAGAAATCTACATCATTAAAAAAAACAGTTGAATTTTTTCCGGAAGCTTAGTGTCAGATGAGCTTCCGGCGCTGAAAATAAAGCAGTCGTTTAATTTGGTTAGCAAGCAAATTTTTATTTCTTCCCCTTCTCTTGGGTTTTCGTAGTGTGTAACAGTCATATTATAAGGTATTTATAGATATTTTATAAGTATTTCATCCTTTTGCATCGGCGTATCATCAATTATTTTCTGAGCTTCTGCAATTTGCGTTTCTATTTTTTCTATTTCGGAAACGATTTTTTGTTACTCGGAAAGAGAAGGAAGTGGAATCCTGTAAGCTTTTAGTAATGTTCCATTCATGTTTGTTTGATTGACACTCTTAGAGATGACAGAAAATCCATAATTCCGTATTGTTTCACTATTAATAACATAGGCCAAAAAAACAGGATTTAGTAAATCTTTTTTGTAATTGATTCGTATTAAATAACCTGCAAATATTGCCGGTCGTTCCCCTTTATAAATTCCTGCTTTTCCAGCTAATTCGGTACTATTTGTTCTATTGAAAAGAACACGCTTGCTTTTTAAAAGAGTAGAAACTTGTGAAAATGAAAAATTCAGGTTAATTTTGCGTAATCATAAATCTATATAGTAAACGGGTTTTTAAAGCAATTATCATGAGAAACGGCGCTCGAAACATCTTTTATTTCAGTTTGTTGACGTTTCTTTTTATGGTAACGTTGATGTACGGACAATTTTCTCCGGTCGGTTTATATTTTCATTCGCACAATTATCATATCGATCAGCGAACTTCGCTGATTTTGAACAATAACAAACCTTATCTGCTGCA
>JAITAH010000309.1 GCA_031284225.1 Dysgonamonadaceae bacterium
AACACCAGAATCCCTGGCATTCGTTACTACCTTAGCCAACAGCTCTTGGTCGGTGATTTTCTTTATGGCAGCCTCACGAACATACCAATCATTATCCTTTTGGGCTATCTCGGCCAGCAACTCCTGGTCGGTGAGTTTCTTTACGGCCTCCCGGCGAACATACCCATCCGTATCCTCTTGGGCTATCTCGGCCAGCAGCTGCTGGTCGGTGATTTTCTCTACGGCGGCCCGGCGAACAGAGCAATCGCTATCCTTTATCGCTATTTCGGCCGGCAACTCCGGGTCGATGAGTTTCTCTACGGGAGTCTTACCACTCCAACATTTGTTCTTTATCATATCTATCAAATTTTTTATGGTGTTGCGCTAAACATATTATACAATTTCGGAAATAAAGTGTTTGTTCACCCTGTCTGAATTCTTGTGAGTTTCGCTACGGCTACCTTGCGAACAAACGAATACTTGGCATTTTTCGCTACATCTGCCAGCAGCTCCGGGTCGGTGAGTTTCTTTACTGCGGCTAAACAAACATATACAACAGGCCCCTTTTTCGCTATCTTAGCCAGCAGACGCCGGTCGGTGAATTTTTCTACGGCGGCCTCGCGAACATCCGGATACTTGGCATTTTTCACTATATCGGCCAGCAAATCCGGGTCGGTGAGTTTCGCCAGGGCGGCCTCGCGAATTTTCGGATGCATATCTTTTTTCGCTATTCCGACCAACAGATGCGGGTCGGTGATTTTCTCTACGGCGACCTCGCGAACGTCCCAATTATACTCCGGATTTTCTGCTATCTTGGCCAGCAGCTCCGGGTCGGTGATTTCCGCTATTATATTCAACCTGTTCGGGCCGGCAAGTTCTGCGGAGCGGCAGATTTCCGCATCCAAGATAACCGTAATCTCTTTCAATATTATACGAATAGTTTCCTCATCCGCCATCTGCAATTTGATGTAACGGTTCATCCTGTGTGCGATGACATCTGCATTTTTCATGACGTTGGCGCTTTTATTATTGGCAGGCAAATATAATGAAAACCAGGGATATTTCGGACATTCGGCAAAAAATTTATCTTGGCCGGCAACTCTTAGTCGGCGAGTTTTTCTACGGCGGTTTTACCTGTCCAACCCCTGTTCTTTACCGCCGCCTTCGCTGCTATTTTGGAGATAAATCCCGGACTTTTCATGATTCTATGTTTGTTATTAAAGGGCATCTCTAAAAACTCCTGATTTTCCATCCCTTTGCTTTCCATTACGCTTGCATCCGTATCTTTCCGTGAGAGTTTGTGCGGATATCTGTGAACTTCTCCCAAAGTCCTCTGAATAGCTCGAAATTAATACCTTTGCTTAATTTATCCAAGGGATCGCCCCATTGACTCAACTTGCTTAACCGGATATCCTGATCCTATCAATCGTAATCTTTATGTCGCGTGAATTTTTTTATGCACAAATTTATATAAAAGTTCTCACATATACACAGATAAATAAAAATGGATGAAAGACAAAAGACAGAAGAAGAAAGAAATAGATAAGAAAGAGATAAAGACGTCTTTTATCTTTTATGTCTGCATCTATCTTCTTTATTCTTTCATCTTGAACAATAAAGCCTTGGCTTCCGTTTTTACTTCTGACCTTTGCGCCCGGCAGACCATTTCTCTATCCGCTTTTTCCATTCGTTCCTGACAAAGGAAATATCCTGTTGCGTAATTGGCAACTCGCTTAGTTTCAAGTCGGCGTCCCGCACAAAACATATCAACGTGTAAACAAAGCTGCTGCAATAGGAAAAACTGGTTATCAGGCCGACCGCGAAAATTCTGTCCGAACAGGAAAGCTTGTCGAAGAAAACAATCAACGGTAAACTCAATCCTCCCGTAACGGCCAATCCGATGGCAGAGGCGATTGTGTTTACTTTATAATTCCCGAAACCGGAAAAATAATGCGACAGTATCATGTTGCACGAAAGAACAATAATTCCGCCGCCCAGCGCATAAATGATCTTTTTCGATGCGGTAAATTCGCTGCCGAAAATCAAACCCAATCCTTGTTCTGGGATGCAAAACAGGATCAGGATCGCTGTGCCGGCAAAAACAAACGTCAGTTTGAGGAAAGACAAAGTGATCTTTTTCGCATACACTTTATCGTCCCCGCAATTTGAAATCCTTGCATATTGCACGGTGGAAATACTTCGGGGAAATATCCAGATGGCTTCCGACAGTTTCGTTCCCAAGTCGAAGATTCCCAGTGGTTTTATGCCTGCAATGAATTGAATGACATAATAACTCATCCGATAGTTCAACAGTTGAGAAAGATTGGCAATCTGTATCAAAAAACCGTACTTGAACATCTGTCCGAATAACTTAAACAGCTTGCCGAATCCGCTGTACCGGATGTTTTTTGCAACCGCATACACGCTTCCGGCAAACGACAGGAGGTAAGAGGCGCCATAGGAATACAGGTAGGCCGATACGTTCGTGATCTGGCATACATACAGTAAAATAAGCAATATCGACAGGTGAACGGTTACTTGGCCTAAAATGAAAATATTGTATAATCGGATATTTTCCTGCGCTAACAAATAGAGCGAATTGACGGAAAATAAGGCAAGAAAAAATGCACACAGATATAAATGCCAGACATGTTCTGCCGATACAAATCCGAAGAGATACAAAAGAAATGTTCCCAATCCATTTGTTACAATGCCGAATATATAGGAAAGAAAGAGTAATTGAAATGGATCGCAGCGCGGCAACAGGTAGATCAACGAAGGGCCTCCAACAAAAGAAGTGAGAATTTGAAGAATGGTGATGTTTAGAACAAACAGTCCGATGATTCCCACCCCTTCCGGACCGAACGAATGGGCATTAATGATAACGATTATCAGCGTGAATACCGTGCAAATAATTCTGGTTCCGAAGGTTCCTGCAATATTCTTAAACATGTGTAATCGACTGTTGATAAATAGATAGAAACAAGTTTCCGACCCGGTTCTCCCCAAAGTTCTCTACCGCATAATCCCGGATAAGCTGGGGATTATAGTGCTGATGATTGTCCAGCATATAAACCATCGCCCTCAAAAGCTCGTCCTCATTTTTCGGGGGAACCAAAACGCCATTATCGTCATGGACAATATCCACTATTCCGCCCGTTCGGGTAGCGACGACCGGTTTCCCGCAGGCAAAACTTTCGATCAGGACCAGTCCCTGCGTTTCAAAATTGCTGAACAGCAAATGGAAATCCGAATAATTGTAGTAAAACGGCAACTGCTCGTTGGGCGCTTCTTCTTGGAAGAAAACGTATTTATCCAGTATCTGTAACCGATCGGCAAGACTTTTGGCAAAGGGCAAATAGTGTTCGTTTCCGATCACGATCAACTCAAAATCGTTGCGTAGAACAGACAAACGTTGAATGGTTCGCAGGATGCCGGAAATGTTTTTTATCGGATCATTCAATGTCGAAACATGCAGCATAACCTTTTTTTGCTTCTCAACCGGAAAGGGAAAAAACAATGAATCGTTGATCACATTGGGGACAATGTGCCAGTTGGGATGATCCAGATGATGCCTCCTCATGGCCTCTTTTAACTGAGCCGATACGGTAGTAACCGCCGCCGCTTTACGGACGGCATATCGGGTAAGTATCTTGCGAAAAATTCCTTGATAGGAGTTCCTTTCCGGCAAATATCTGCTCCAGTGTTCGGTGATAATATAGGGGATATGATATTTCCATTTCAGTATAAATGCCGGCCATACAGTTCGGGTCAATATATTTACATGCGTAATATCGGGCAATCCGTATTTTTGAATGGCCAAAGCGATCCCTTTCCGGTAGGCTCGGTGCGTCCGGATCGACCGCAGTAACTTTCCAAACAAATTCCTTATTTTGACGCCCTTATAACGAATACGTATTTCAACCAAATTCCCTTTCTTCTCCTCTTGAAGCGTCAAAGCCTGTTTTTGCGTGTAGGAAATGTCTTCATACGGATGAATAACGGTTATTTGAGTCAATTTGCTTATGGCGCCGGCATGATTTTGGACAAAATTCCCGTTCAAAGGATAAAATTCGGTGGGATACCATGCCGAAAAAAGGAAGACCGCAGGCGTCCTGCTATCCGGAAAAAACCGTTTCTTATGAGGCGTAAGCATCTTTTTTTGTATGATTTTAAGAGATACAAAGGTAGCATAAAATTTTCTATTACATACAAACGCATAAAACGACGTTTTTAGTTTTGTAATTTGCATGTTTTGAAACAATAAACTATATTTGTAACCGCTTTACAGAATGTATGCAGAGAAACAAACAAAAATCATGAACAATTTTTCAAAGAATTACCGCTATCCGAATCCTGTAAACGGCCGTCTTTTTTGCTTAGTCCCGACGGACAAAATAAATAAAACGCTCTGCCGGAAGGTCTGTACGACTACCGAAAGCCTCCCCAGCCCTCGTTTGGACGAATGTACGACTACCGAAAGCCTCCCCAGCCCTCGTTTGGACGAATGTACGACTACCGAAAGCTTCCCCAGCCCTCGTTTGGACGAATGTACGACTACCGAAAGCCTCCCCAGCCCTCGTTTGGCCGAATGTACGACTACCGAAAGCTTCCCCAGCCCTCGTTTGGACAAATGTACGACTACCGAAAGCTTTCCCAGCTTTAGTTTGGACGAATGTACGACTACCGAAAGAAACCGGAAAATCATTCGCAAACAATAAATCATCAACAATCATAATTTTTCACTAATAAATTTTAACAACAATGAAAATCGAACGAATCAGATTAGACCGCTTACGCAACGAAGAATGGTTCAACTTCTTCACCGAATTTAAAACGTTTGTTACGCAATCGACGCCGCAGGCGCTGAACATCGAAGTCCTCTTTACGGCCTTTCTCGCGCTGTATGCGCAGGCCGACGAGGCGTTGGAAATACTGCGAAAAAGCGCTTACACGGACGAAATCATCCATTTGGACGCCGCCCGCGACAGTTCTTTCCGCGGACTGTCCGAAACCGCCCAATCCGCTTTGCATCATTACGAGCCGCTGAAACGCGCCGCCGCCGAAAA
>JAITAH010000244.1 GCA_031284225.1 Dysgonamonadaceae bacterium
CGACGGCTTGTAAATACCCTTGTTTTTTGAAGAATAACAGAATTTCGTCGGTCAGTTGCAAAGCAGGCTCGCCGCCTGTCCAAACAATCCATTGACAAGGAAATTGCTTGAGTATCGTCAGAATTTGACCCAAATTCATTTCTTTGCTTTCGGCATAATCGGTATCGCAGAACGAACATTTCAAATTACATCCACTCAAACGAATAAAGATGGACGCTTCGCCTTGCCGAGCGCCCTCGCCTTGCAAAGAATAAAATATTTCGTTGACATTAAGGTTCATAGATACAGGAAGTTTGAGGCGTTTCACACACTTCTACCGCATACAATTCGGGAATTTCCGATTTAAAACGGTCGTATAGGAAACGCGCAATATTTTCCGATGTAGGATGTGCCGGTATTACATCGTTCAAGTGTCGATGATCTAAGGTTTCATCGATATACTGTTGTACGAATCGGAGTGATTTATAATCTTTTACAAATCCGTAAGCATCCAATGTTTCCGATTTCAGGTAAAAACCCACCACATAATTATGCCCGTGCATCCGCGCACACGGATGCTCTTTATCCAATTGATCCAATTGATGGGAAGCGGAAAACGAGAAATTTTTACTTATCTTGTACATTTTCAATGCCTTTAACCGAATGCAAAGGTACGGAAATTTTTGATAACGGAAAAGTTCCCTTTACCATCCGTTCTTTTCCGGCCATATCTCGCAGAACTTCAACCTCCCGATACTCTTTTTTCCGCAGCATTTCAACGACGGCGGTTCCGAAACGCGCATTGATTTCAAAAAAAATTCGCCCGTCCGGTTTTAAAAAAGCCCGTCCGGCATCAGCGATTCGCTCGTAAAACAAAAGCGGCTGCTCTTCCGGTACAAACAGTGCCTCGTGCGGCTCATACGCCAACACATTGGGCGACATTGCCGGCTGTTCCGAAGGGGTTATGTAAGGCGGATTGCTCACAATCACATCGAAAGAAGAAAAAGGCAATGGAACTGAAGAAAGAATATCGTGCCGGAAAAACCGGACGTTTACCTGATTTAAATACGCATTTTGCGCGGCTACTTCCAGCGCTTTTTCAGAAATATCCAACGCATATACTTCCGCCTCCGGCAAATACTTGGCTAAAGCTATCGCAATACATCCCGATCCCGTTCCAATATCCAAAATCCGATACCGTGTACCCTGCACCGCGCACCGTGCATCTTTTAATACCCATTCCACCAACTCTTCCGTTTCCGGACGAGGAATCAATACCGCCTCATTTACCCGAAACGGTAATCCGTAAAACTCCGTTTCACCCAAAATATACTGCAACGGACGAAATTTTTTCAACGCTTCCGTAATCTTCCGGATGTGCATACGGGCATGTCCCGATAAGTGCGTACCGGTGTCGCGCACTAGTGTTTGCTTATCGGCCCGGCAAACCGATTCCAGTATCCGGTAATACAGTGATCGGATTTCAGCATCGGGATAACAGCCCTGCAATTGTTCACGCATGTATTGTAATGATTGCTGCATACGGACTAAAATATCTATTTAAACACTAAAAATGTATAAATATTGGATGAGTTAATTATTTTAGTCGAAAATGTTTCTACTTTTGTAAAACAAAAATATTGCTAATCGATTATGCATTTAAAAACCGGTTTTTATATTTTATTGGCTACGTTGATTTTAACGGGCTTAATTTCTTGTTTAGGCAGTTCGGAATATCCCGAATATGAAGTTTCGACCGACGCACAATTAACTTCTTTTGCTATATCGAACGATTCGCTGGCAGTTTTGGCTACCGCCAAATTCAGCATCGACCAAAAGCAGAATATTATTTATAATTACGATTCGCTGCCCTATTTAACGGATACGGCGAAAATCGGTTCTCAGGCGATTGTTACATACACTGCCGGTTCCGGCGCTTCTCCTTCCGTTCGCATACAATATCTGGATGGCGATACGGCTTGGGTGGCCAGCGGCGATACCTTGCAGATCGCTTCGCAATTTGATTTGAAAATTTATTCCCCCAGCGGAGAATCGAAAACCTACACCGTGAATATCAATATCCACCAAATAGATCCCGATTCGGTGCAATACCATCCCGTGAATGTTTCCGATGTTCCGGCAATAACACTTCCCGATTGGGCATCCCTTACCCAACATTGCCCGGCGAACTGGGAAGTTGTTACTTGTTTGGGGTTTTTACGTCCGGACGAACAAAAAGAGTTAGCGTTAATCGTTAAAGACAAAGACAACGATCAACTTCATTTCGCTTTCTCGAAAGATTTGGAAGAATACCGGTTGGGAGCCACCATTCCCGAAGATTTCCCTGTTTCGGGATTTTCCGTACTTAACGACCGGAGTTTTGCCGGACGGCTGACGGTCATCGTTAACTTGCAATCGGTTTGGACAACCGAGGACGGATTATATTGGACAAATATTTTCGGCACTCACGAAACTTTACCGGTGATTGAGGGAGGAAATGCTTTCCTCTATAACGGCGAAATTTGGTTAATCAACGGCAGATTGGTCAATGGCGATTATAATCCGAAAGTCTATTATTCCATCAACGGTGGAATTGTTTGGAAAGAGAAACCGACCAAAGTGCAACCGCCCGCCGAATTTCCACTCCGGCAAGACGCCCAAGTGGTGTTGGCTGCCGATGGAAGCTCTTTTTATATCGTCGGCGGACGAAATCAAAATACAAATACACCTTCGCTGAACGATGCTTGGCAAGTCGCATTGAATTCCAAGGTGTTTCATCATTAAAATATAATTTTGAAGCGATTTTCACGTTATAATTTTCATGACATCAGCTTCAAAATATATCATCACAAAGGTAGGCTGGATACTGGCTTACATATTGATAAGCTGTTCCGCAGCGGCGGCGCAGGAATACAAGTACGAAATCGGAGGAATGGCGGGAACGGCAATGTACCTCGGCGACGCCAACGAAGCTTCCTTGCTCAAAGGGTGGAATCCGGCCGGCGGATTGATTTACCGCTACAACCTGAATTTCCGCTGGGCGCTGAAATTCGATGGGATGATGGGGCAAGTAACCGGCGATACGAAAAACGAAGCTAATGTTTTTCCCAATCACGCACAAACCGCTTTCAAACGCAATTTCTTTGAACTGGGCGGACAAATTGAATTCAATTTCCTGCCTTACAGCGATAAATATGCGTACTTGAACACTCATAAAATTTCGCCTTACCTTTTTACCGGTTTGGGTTTAACCCTGGCTCCGGGCGAAGATACATTCTTCGGTCTGAACCTGCCGATAGGGATAGGCGTTAAATATAAACTTATGCACAAAGTGAACTTGGGAATAGAATACGGCGTACACCGTTTGCTCGGCGATGCGTTCGACGCTCCCGCCGGTTCCGGCGAGGGACTGACGTTGAATAATCCCTATCAGGTGCGGCAAGGATTATTTAAGAACAAAGATTGGTATAACACATTGCTTTTTTCCATTACCTGGGAATTCGGGTTAAGGGACGAAAGATGTACCACAGACTGATGAAAGAGCAATTGGATTTGACACGGCTTCCGCGACACGTCGCTATTATTATGGATGGCAACGGACGATGGGCGCAGCAAAACGGAATGGATCGTTACCGCGGACATGAAGAGGGGGTTGTTTCTGTGCGAAAAATCGTGGAAGCAGCCGGCGAAATCGGTATCCGCTATCTGACGGTTTATACCTTTTCGACCGAAAATTGGAACCGGCCGCAAGCCGAAATCGACGCGCTGATGTCGCTCATAGTGGTTGCTATTCGTCGTGAAACGCCCGATTTGATGAAAAATAATGTACGCTTGCTGACCATCGGCGATATCGACCGATTGCCCCAAGAAGCGAAAGAAAATCTACTCGGCTGCATCGAAGAAACCAGTCGGAATACCGGATTGACCCTGATTCTGGCGCTCAGTTATTCGGCTCGCTGGGAAATCGCCGAAGCTGTACGGCAAATCGTACAAAAAGTACAGGAAGGCCGACTCGACAACGTATCAGTCATTGACGAAGAAACGATTTCCCGCCATCTTCCGACAAAACATATTCCCGATCCCGATTTATTGATCCGGACGGGAGGCGAATACCGCATCAGCAATTTCCTTTTATGGCAATTGGCGTATGCGGAACTGTATTTTACCCCTGTTTATTGGCCCGCATTCCGGGAAAATAATTTCTACGAAGCCCTTCTCGATTTCCAAAAACGGGAACGGCGATTCGGAAAAACCGGCGAGCAGGTCAAAATTAAATAATTGAAAAAAATGAGAAAAACGATCTTTTTATTCTTATTGTTCTCTCCCTTCCTTTCGTTGTTCGCACAGGAAACGACCGAAACTCCGGTCATTACTTACAGCCTGAACAATGACAAAAAATATGTCATCGCCGATATCAAAGTAACGGGAGTTGAAAGTTATGGTTACGAAGATTATGTATTGATCGGCATATCCGGCCTCAGCGTGGGCGACAAAGTGAACATACCGGGCGAAGAAATTACCGCCGCTCTGCGCGCTTTCCTCAAACACGGCTTATTTTCATGGGGGCAAATCCTGGCTACCAAACAAACGGCCGACAGCGTTTGGATCGAAGTCAAACTTCGTCCGAATCCACTGATTTCCAATATTGCCTTTACCGGCGTCAAAAAAAGCGAAAAGGAAGATCTGGAAACCAAAATCGGAATGGCTCGCGGTACGCAGTTGACGCCCAACTTGATTAACCGCGCAAAAAAACGAGTCAAAGATTATTTCGACGAAAAAGGCTTCAGCAATGCGGATGTGAAATTACAGCAGCGAAACGACCCCGCTAACGAGGGCAAAGTAATCCTGGAAATTAACATCGACAAAAATCAGAAAACAAAAATTGCTCATATCTACATCACCGGAAACGAAAAAGTATCGGAATCCGATTTGAAAATAGCGATGAAGAAAACTAACGAAAGCCGCAATTTTTTTAAAGGATTGATGCATATTCCCAAACTTACGATACGCGAACTTTTCAGCACTAAAAAATTCGTTAAGGAAGAATACGACGCCGATTTGGAAAATCTAATTACCAAATACAGCGAAAAAGGCTATCGCGACGCCTACATCGTATCCGATAGCGTAGTTTCTCTGGACGATCGGCGAGTAGATGTTTATATCACAGTAGATGAGGGAAATAAATACTACATCCGCAACATCAAATGGGTGGGAAACACTTTGTATCCGTCCGGCGCTCTGGAAACGATATTAGATATGAAGCCCGGCGATATCTACAACCAAAAGAAACTGAACGAAAGACTATTATCCGACGAAGACGCTGTTTCTAACGTCTATTATAATACCGGATATATCTTTTCGCATTTAGATCCGGTGGAAACCTATATCGAAAACGATTCGGTCGATCTCGAAATCCGGGTCATGGAAGGCATTCAAGCCTCGCTCAACCGAATTGTTATCAACGGAAACGACCGGTTGTATGAAGATATTATCCGCCGGGAATTAGTTACCAAACCGGGACAGTTGTTCAGCAAAGAAACCCTGATGCGTTCTGCGCGTGAAATTGCTCAAATGGGACATTTCGATCCGGAAAACATGGATATTAAACCGATTCCCGATGAAGAAACCGGTACCGTAGATATCAACTACAATCTTACCTCGAAAGCCAACGACCAAGTCGAATTTTCGGCCGGTTGGGGACAAACGGGAGTGATCGGCCGGTTAAGTCTTAA
>JAITAH010000245.1 GCA_031284225.1 Dysgonamonadaceae bacterium
TAATACTATCTTTTTCATTTTAACCTAATTTAAAATGTTAATATTCAATTGATGTTACAAAGATAATTTCATGAGAATTATCTAAAATTATTTGTTTAATTCCTTCTTTTCTTATTTTGATACAAAGGAAACGAATTTATAAAAATCTGCATTTATGGATTTCATTTATGGATTTTTTTTGTCAATTGCCAATAAATTCTAATAGTTGAACTAAGAATCTTATCGGATTTGCGTATATTCCAAATTACTCACTAACTTATTACAAATTATTTGATTTCAAAATTATTATGCAACAATTAGTAAAACAACACATCGCCCAAGATGAAAAAGAACATGAAGATGAAAAATAAAACACGAATGTTAAGCTCTTTGTTCCTGGCGCTTTTCGTTAGTAAAAGCGCAGGAGGAGGCGACGACGGACGTGGATGAATATAACGCGCTTAAATCGCTTGCCGTTCTGGCGGTAATGATTTTGGCTTTGTTGTTCCTGTATCGCCGTTCAAGGAAAAAGTCCATCCGGAAGATTGAACCGGAGAACCGGACCGCCGTCGTCGCCATCCCGGACGAAGTAGTGGCGGCTATCGCAATGGTACTGAACGAGGCGCCGGATGAGCTTCACGACGAAAATCTTCCGTCGCTTCCCCTGCGGAAAGCTTCCTGCAACGATTCGCCATGGAATGCTAAAATTTTCGGATTGCGGCAACTGCCGACTAAACGAACGGTTTCAAATTCGGTTTTAACTCAAAAAAACAATAGAAAATAAATGGAATTTAGCGATTTAATGCCTGCGATTGCAGGAATGACCTGACAAAATCTGGTAATGATTGCGGTGGGTTTTACGCTGATTTATATGGCAATAAAAAAACAGTTCGAACCTACGCTGCTCCTGCCCATGGGCTTTGAATCTATCCTTGTGAACATTCCGTTGACCGCGGCCGCAGATCGACTCGGAAGACAATGTGGTTGTCGGCGCATTGGACGTATTTTTTCGGGCAGGCATTGCCACCGAAGTGTTTCCGCCGTTAATTTTCATCGCTATTGGGGCGATGATTGATTTTTCGCCGCTTTTTCGTCGTCCGAGCCTGCTGCTCTTTGGGGCTGCGGCTCAGTTTGGCATTTTTATGACGATGGTACTGGCGACTGCCTGCGGTTTCAATCTGAAAGAAGCGGCTCCGATAGGCATTATCGGGGCGACCGACGGGCCGACTTCCATCATCGTGGCCACGCAGTTTGCCAAAGACTTGTTGAGGCCGATTTCGGTGGCAGCTTATTCGTACACGGCGCTGGTGCCGATTATTCAGTCGCCGGTGATTCGGCTGCTTACTACGGAGAATGAGCGCAAGATTCGCATGAGTTTCAACGCCAATAAGAAAATATCGCGTACAACGCTGATTATCTTTCCGATAGCCGTAATGATTTTGGCGGGGATTATTGCGCCCTCGTCGCTGGCGCTCATCGGCTTTTTGATGCTCGGCAATCTGATTCGGGAGTGCAGCGTGCTTAATTCCCTCTCCAAATCGGCTCAAAACGAACTGGCAAATCTGGTTACCATTCTGCTGGGTATTACCATTGCAAGTACGATGACCGGCGATCGCTTCGTCCGGCTGGATACGCTGGCGATTCTGGGCCTGGGCACTTTCGCTTTCGTGTTCGACACGGCTGGAGGCGTCCTTTTTGCCAAACTGATAAACAAATTCTCGCCGCCATCCCGCAAAATCAATCCGATGATTGGCGCTTGCGGCATTTCGGCCTTCCCGATGTCGGCACGAGTAATCCACGGCATGGGGCTGAAAGAAGACCCGAACAACTTTTTGCTGATGCCGGCCATCAGCGCCAACATTGGCGGACAAATAGGCTCGGTGATTGTCGGCGGGCTGATGATGATTAGTTCCTTTATTTTCTTGATCCGTTAATTCCAACCGGTATGAGCATCGATTTTTATAAAGCATTAGAGATTTCAGGCGTCGGCCTGGCCGGCGTTTTCCTGTTTATGACGGTTTTTTATTTTGTGAGCGCACTCATCGACAAGCTGTTTCCGCCGGAAGAGGACGAGGCGTAGGACGGCGGACTATTTCCTCGCCATTTTCCACTTCAGCCGAATGCCCGAATACGCTAACCGGTTGATCAGACACGGATATTTCTTTTCGTAGTGTTTTTTGTAGAAAAGTATCATGGATTCGTAAAATGCATCCTGCGCCCGACGCCGGGTTTCCGGAAGAGCGGCGGTTTCGTTCCGGGTTTCGGCTCGGAGTCCCGACGAGATCCCTTTGTGATGCAAAATTTTGACTTCCGGAATGTACATCACTTTCCATCCGGCCTGTTTGATGCGTAAACACAAATCAATATCCTCGGCGTACATAAAATAAGCTTCGTCGAAAAACCCGACGGTATCCAGAACGGCTTTCCGGGTTAAGAAAAAGGCGCCGACAATACAGTCCACCTCATGAGTTTGAGCCATATCCCTGTTGGTCAGGTGGTAAAGAGAATCGTCGTTGAGGAAATAATATTTAAACGACGCCCAAGGAGTAGGGAATCCCCGGTGGGAAGCCCAGTCGATCGACCCGTCGGCCTTTTCAATCTTGCAGGACGATGCGCCGGCCTCGCTGTGCGCATCCATATAGTCGATCAGGTATTTCAGCGCGCCCTCGACCAGTTCGGCGTCAGGATTTAAAAACAGCACATACGGCGTATCCAACTGTTTCAACGCCTGATTATGCGCCTTCCCGAATCCCACATTTTCCTTATTGAGAATAAACGTAACGTCCCTGTATTTTTCTCTGGCGCGCTCAATGGAATCGTCCCGGGAATCGTTATCAACAACAATTGTCCGGAGCGGCGTTTCGCTCGATACTTGTTCGACAGACGCTAAACAGCGCAGCAGATAATCCCCTGCATTATAGTTTACAATAGAAATCGTCAGTTTTTTACTTTCCATACCGGACTGTTTTTCCCGCCTATTTGGCGAGGGATTGATGAATTTTCACAAAGGTAACCGGATTTTATGATTTGTACAAGAAACTAAGGCGCGCCCGCGCGATAGGAAATGCAGAACTTCATTTGGCAGATTCCGAAAAATATATTACCTTTGCCGACGCAAAAAGTTTCGGGGTGTAGCTCAGCCCGGTTAGAGTACGCGTCTGGGGGGCGTGTGGTCGGACGTTCGAATCGTCTCACCCCGACAACAACCATTTGATTATCAGGTGGTTGTTTGTTTTTTCTCTGTATTTTTCTCTGTCACTTGCAAATTTGGCATTATTTCCATTCAAATTTGAGATGAATTGATTGAGAAAAATATTAATCAATAGACCATATTTTTAACAGTCTTGAATTTTTAGTATTCAATCACTTGTTGAAAATGATTTAATATTTCCGCACCACTCCGACCTATGTATCCCACCTCCTATCTTGAAAAATTAACCCCTATTGCCCTATATTGAGCAAGCCTTCATTCTACATCCATTTTAAAATTTTCTGGCAAATAATTTTCACTTTTTCAAAAAACTACCTCATAATACTTGATTATTTTTCAAAATAACAGTATATTTATCAATATAAATCTAATCAAATGAAAAGAATTAGCAGAAAAGTAAGTGAAGAAACAAAACAAAAAATGTCCCAGGCAAAGATTGGCAGCCGCAACCCCCGCTATCATCAAAACGTTTCGGAAGAAACGAGAAAAAGGATATCAGAGGGATTAAAGCGATATTGGGAAAATATCCCATACTAAAAAAATAATATACTAAAAATGAAATGATTATGCAAGGTAAGAAATTTAAATTTACACTGGATGCTTTTACCGCCTGTTATTTGGCGGACCCAGGAATTATTGAGTTCCTGAATAACGTAACTTATAAAGATGACTTCTACTATCAATTCCAACTGCACAGAATGGAAGGGGCAGGAATGATTTTTGACAACGTTATTCACGTGTTGGTACAAAATCCAAACGATCTGAAATATATGCTGTTCGGCAAACTGTGTTATTCCGACAAACGAAAGGACAAGGAAGGAAATACATACGTTTGGTTTTACATTGATAACAAAGCCTTATACACTCCATTCTACAAAGATGTCAGTATTTTGCCCTTTATGTCTTCCATAACAGAGGAATTGGGTTTGATTGAGAATAATATTACAACCATTGATATAGCTTGTGATAGTAATGTTAATTTGGCAAAAAGGATTAAGAGGGCAATCCTCAACGAAAACCTCCTTCCTATTGTTAATCGCAAACTTTATAATGATAAGAGAGAAAAGATAAAGGGGGTTAGATTCAACTTCGGAACCAATCAAATCAGATTATTGGATGTGGCTCTGTGGATTAAACAGAATACCAAAGAGGGCGGTTTTGAAATGAAAGGGTATGATAAGGGGGAGGAAATTGAAGAATCGAAAAAGGATTATATCAGTGATTGGTTGGATATAAAACAGCCTTATCGTTTGGAAATCCATTTGAAAAGCGAGCAGGCACAAGAATTTTTTGAGAAAAGCCCATCACTCAAATTAGCGTTCGGCGATTATGCCAAAGTAAAAGCAGGAATGTTAATACCATCTTTAGCGGATAGCAACGACCCATTACTTGCCCATCTGTTTTATGAATATGCGCACAGATTAATCCACTTCAAAGATAAAACCACAGGGCAGGAATT
>JAITAH010000314.1 GCA_031284225.1 Dysgonamonadaceae bacterium
CGGCATTACCAGAAAACCGAAGATCCGAATTCGCTGTGCGACAACAGTATTTTTTCTATTTATAAAGACGATGCGGGGTATTTATGGTTGGGTACCATATATGGTTTATCGTTCTATGATCCGAAGCAAGACCGTTTTACCAAAATAGATTACGCCGGCGATACGTTTATCTACGATATTTTCCAATCTTTCGACGGACTGTTGTGGTTTGCTACGTTCAACCGGGGCGTGTTCCGTTACAACCCGCGCACTCAGGAATGGAAAACGTTCCGGCACAATCCGAAAGATCCGAAAAGTCTGGTTTACGACAAAATCATCTCAATTTACGAAGACAGCCGGAAAAACCTGTGGTTCACTTCCGAAGGCGGTGGTATCTGTAAATATCATCCCGAAAGCGAAACGTTTACGTCGTACTCGACCAAGGAAGGCTTACCCAACAACATGGTGTATAAAATTTTGGAGGATAATAAGGGACAGTTATGGCTCACCACCAACAGCGGACTGTCGCGCTACCATCCGGAAAGCGGATCGATTAAAACGTTTACGCTGGCTAACGGTTTACTGGGCGACCAGTTCAATTATAAATCGGGATACAAGGCCCCCGACGGAACACTATATTTCGGCTGTTTGAATGGATTTATTGCATTCGATCCGACGGCATTCACCGAAAACGATTACATTCCTCCGGTAGTGATTACCGGTTTCCGACTGCTTAACCGGCAAACGGAAGCGAACGATTCGACACGGAACGGTTCTATCTACAATTCCGGCGAAGTACATCTGAAATACAACCAATCGTCGTTCAACATCCATTTTGCCGCCCTAAGCTATGTGGCGCCGGGAAAAAACCGCTACGCCTATATTCTGGACGGTTTCGAGAAAGAGTGGAAACAAGCAGTCGGAGAACACAGCGTTACCTATTCTAACATTCCTCCGGGCGTTTATACCTTCCGACTGAAGGGCAGCAACAATGATAGCCGGTGGAACGACACGCCGGCAACGCTTATTATTCATATCCATCCTCCTTTTTACAGCACAAAGGTAGCCTATACTATTTACAGTCTTTTACTCTTGCTGGCCGTTGGGGGATTGATTATTTATTTCCGGAACCGACTACTGCAACACAATCGACGCAAACAGGAAATCTTTGAAAACGAGAAAAACAAGGAACTATACAACTCCAAAATAGCCTTTTTTACCACTATCGCTCATGAAATACGTACTCCGCTGAGCCTGATTAAAGGCCCGGTCGAATACATCCTGACACACGAAACGGATCCGGAAGAAACCATCGAAAACCTGAAAGTCATCGAAAAAAACACCAACCGCCTCCTGGATTTATCCAACCAGTTGCTCGATTTCCGTCAAATAGAAAACAACCGTTTACAGTTGAATTTTATTCATTCCGACGTAAAATCCATCATCCGCGAGATTTATACCCGTTTTGAACTTACTGCCCGGCAACGAAACCTGACGTTCGACTTGCAGCTTCCGGACGGCGAACTGTCGGCCGATATCGACCGGGAAGCCTTTACCAAAATCATCAGCAATTTGTTTACGAATGCCATTAAATATGCCGGATCGAAAATAGCCATCAACCTGACCCGGTTGGAAACGGATTTCCGCTTGGAAATCATCAACGACGGGCAACAGATTCCCAATGCGTTGAAAGAAAAGATATTTGAACCTTTTTTCCGGGCAGGCGACGAAAACGGCGCAAACTTCAAGCCGGGAACAGGTTTGGGATTGCCTTTGGCGCGTTCTTTGGCCTCGGCTCACCTGGGTACTTTGTATTGCGAAACGCCGCCGGACGGACAAAACGTTTTTATCCTGCAATTGCCCATTGTCCGGACAGGCTCCGCAACAATACGGGGAAAAGGCATGGAGGTCGAACCGGAAACCTTGCCGGAAGAAGGCGCTTCCTCCGATAAACCGGGAAAACTGACTTTGTTGATGGCCGAAGACGACCGCGACATGCGCCAATTTCTTTATCACCGGCTGAAAACGGTTTACAAGGTTGTAACGGCTTCCAATGGAAAAATCGCCTGGGAGCGCCTCCTGAACGAAACCATCGACATCGTCGTTACCGATATCCGGATGCCGGAAATGGACGGTCTGCAACTCTGTTCGGCTATCAAATCGAACGTCGATACCAGCCATATTCCGGTAATCATGCTGACGGCCAAAACAGACCTCCGCTCGCGAATCGAAGGCTTGGACGCCGGCGCCGACGCTTATGTAGAAAAACCGTTTTCGATGGAACACCTCTTCGCTCAAATCGCCAATATTGTAGCGAACCGGAACAAGATCAAGCAAGCGTTTATCAACTCGCCTGCTTCCAGCATCGTCAGCATCGCTCTGACGAAAGCCGACGAGGTTTTTCTGGAAAAAGTAACGCAAATGATCCACAAAAACCTGTCGAATCCTTCATTCACCATCGACCAGATGGCCGAAGCGCTGGGCATGAGCCGCTCCAGCCTGCACCGTAAAATAAAAGGCATTTCCGAACTTACGCCCAACGATTTCATCCAGCTGGTACGCCTGAAAAAAGCGGCGGAACTGATACGCGAAAACTCGTACCGCATCAGTGAAATCGGTTTTTTAGTAGGATTCAGTTCCCCTTCTTACTTTTCAAAAAGTTTTAAGAAGCAATTCGGGGTGTCGCCCAAAGAATTTGAGTAAAGGAGCAGGTTCCGACGCTACTCCCAAGCCAAGGCGCTGGCGCCCAGAATGGCCGCTTCGGCGTCGTTTAATTGAGATACAATAATTTTCGTTTTCCCTTTGTACATCGTCAGGATTTGCTTGTCCA
>JAITAH010000273.1 GCA_031284225.1 Dysgonamonadaceae bacterium
ATGGTTTCGATGCCGGTAATTCCTGCAAAATGTTTCAGTAAATAAGCGGCTACAGTCATGATAATAATTGCAATCAGCGAGCCGGGAATCTTTTTAATGAACCGGGACGAATAAACAATAATTAAAATACTGGATACGCCAAGGATGACCGACCAGACATTAATGGTTGCAAACGCTTTTCCGTAAGCCATCCATTTAGAAATAAAATCGGCGGGAACGCTTGCCATCGACAGTCCGAATAAATCTTTGATTTGCGTAGTAAAAATAGTCAATGCAATACCGCTGGTAAATCCCACAATGATGGGATAAGGAATAAATTTGATAACGGTTCCCAAACGCAGCAAGCCCATTCCGATCAACATAATTCCTGCCAAAACGGTAGCAATGGCCAAGCCTTCCAATCCGAATTGCTGGATAATGCCGTAAACGATAACGATGAAAGCGCCGGTCGGCCCGCCGATTTGTACCGAACTTCCGCCGAGAAACGAAACGATAAATCCGCCGATAATAGCGGTAATCAAGCCTTTTTCGGGACTTACGCCGGAGGCGATACCGAAAGCAATTGCCAAAGGCAGAGCTACGATACCCACAATGATTCCGGCCATTAAGTCGGACATGAATTTTTCTTTGGAATAATTTCGAAGTGTTGCGAATAATTTCGGCTGAAAATCAATATTCACTTTGGAAGAAAAAAGACCCATTGAACAATTATCTTTAAAAAAAACGACGCAAAGGTAACATAAAAACTTTAATATTTGTTTCCTTTTTTCTACATTTGCAAAATTATTATGTTTCAATGGAGAAATTAAAAACAAATTCTTTTCAATGGGATGCGTGGACCATTGTTGTGCTTGTTCTGACAGTTGTCGCTTTCATCTTGCGCATCGTTCGTTTGGATTATTTGACGTTGTGGGTCGATGAATATGTGCATACCAATGCCGCCAGCGCGGTTTTGCAATCGCCGCTTCCCGATCACAACGGAATTTTATATACCTGGTTGATTATTCCACTTTTCCGTTTGTTCGGAGAAACCGAGTTTTGGGCGCGTTTTCCGAGCGTCGTTTTCGGAACATTGACTGTTCCCTTAATGTATTTGTTTGGGAAAAAATACTTCAACCGGTCGGTCGGATTGTTTGCTGCGGTGATAGTAACTTTTTCGCTGTATTTGGTTTTCTGGTCGCGCATTGCCCGGTTTTATGCGGTTTGGACGTTTTTCTTTTTAGCGTTTGCCTACTTTTTGGGACAAACGCTCAATGTGAAAAACGAATGGAAACCGATTCGCAATCGACTGTTCAACTATTTACACTGTACGCCCAAACAGTTGATAATTACCGTCGTTTTACTGTTGCTGGCATTGATTTCCAATCAAATGACATTTTTAGTCGTTTATTCCATTGGATTTTATCATTTAGTAGTATTTATTGTACGAATTTGTCGGAAACAATACCGGTTTTTATCGATCAACGCGTTGATTGCTTATGGTTTTGCGCTTTTTTGCGCGATGACGTTCGTTCCGGCTTTTCAGGATATTATAAAAAAACTCCTGTTTGTTTTGTTTCCGGAAGGAATCTGGAATTTTTTGCCTCAATTAGACCATTTGCAAGAATTGTGGAAAACAAAACCTTACGACATATTCAATCTCTACCTTTCCGTATTCAAAACCGATTTGCCGCGTTTGTGGGTCATTGGCCTCATCGGTTTGGTTTGGGGTTTTTATCGTTTCCGGAAAAGCGCGCTGTTTAATGGATCCTTGTTAGCGGTTATTTTCCTCTTGATGAGTTTTATCTATCGCGAACCGGCTTTACCGCGTTACATCATTTATCTGTATCCCTTTTTCTGTATAGGGATAGCGATTGTGTGTTACGAAATTGTTTTTCATATTCAGCGATGGGTGAAAACGCCGCTTGCTCAAAACGTCGTATTGTGTTTGGCTTTGGGAGCGCTGTTTTTGATGTCGCCTTGGAAGCAATCCGTAGCAATGGTAAAATCCCGTGAACACGGGACGGTAGTCCCGCCGGCGCTATCGGTCTGGTATTTTACCGATTGGAAAACGCCGATAAAGAAAGTCGCTGCACGGATGCAACCCAACGATGTGTTGCTTTCCACGGTTGTCCAGTCGGCGCAGTTCTATTTGCAAACGCCCCAGATAATCCGTTTCCGCCAGCGTAAGTATAATCCGGCAACCTATTCGTATGAAAATTTTGAAGCGGATACAACAACGCTTAATGCCAATTCTACCGAAGCGTTTGATCATATTCTGAACAGTTCGGATCGGGTATGGTTGTTGGCAGATTATTACTTCAATAATGTCATGACGGATCCGGAAACCAAACGCCAGGTAGTTAACCGGATGAAATTTGAATACGACATGAGCAATCAATATGTTTCCGTCTTTTCATACGATAAAAAAAATCCGAACACCCTGTTAAGTACAATCTTCGAACCGATTAATATAGAGAATCCCATTTCTTCGGAATACCAGTTTAAAAAGCCGGCCACCGGAAATGCCGTGCTGTTGCTGGATGCGGAAGGCATTTTGTACGACAATGAAATAATTGTCCAATTCAACAAAGCGTATTCGATAGGGGTGTTGCGAACGCAAGGCGTTTTATTCAATGAAAACGGCGATAGCAAGCGCCGGCAGGTTTACGTAGCGCCGATACCGCCTCAGATACTGCAACCGGGGATAAATACGTTTAGAATAGGATTGAATACGAATCCTTTGTATCGAAAATGTCGAGTTGTCTTATACAATCTACAAGTACAGGAAAATAATTAATATTTATCGTTTAAAATTGAAATTTTATGTCAGAACAAAGTATTAAAGGGACGCGCACCGAACAGAATTTGTTAAAAGCGTTTGCCGGTGAAAGTCAGGCAAGAACTCGTTATACCTTTTTTGCCAGTGTAGCAAAGAAAGAAGGTTACGAACAAATAGCCGGCGTTTTTTTGGAAACGGCCGATCAGGAAAAAGAACATGCCGAACGGTTCTTTAAATTCCTGGAAGGCGGAATGGTGGAAATTACGGCCGCTTATCCTGCCGGAGTGATTGGAACTACCGCTCAAAACCTGTTGGCCGCCGCCGAAGGAGAACAGGAAGAATGGGAAATCCTCTACAAAGAATTTGAACAGGTTGCCCGCGAAGAAGGCTTTCCTCAGGTGGCCGTGGCGTTCAAATTCATTGCTACCGTAGAAGTGCAGCACGAAATCCGTTACCGGAAATTATTATCCAATCTGGTGGACGGTACGGTGTTTGAAAAAGACGAAGAAATTGAATGGCAATGCCGGAATTGCGGCTATGTGCACAAAGGAAAAGGCGCTCCGAAAACCTGTCCGACGTGCTTGCATCCCCAGGCGTTTTTTGAGCCGATGAAGCACAATTATTGAAAAAGAAACTAAAAGAGAAACGAGTTTTTTGCCGGCTGATTTAATAAATCAACTTATATCCCTGGCTTTTCACCGTAATGATTTGTATAGAGGGATCTTCTTTTAAGTATTTACGCAACTTGGCAATATAAGTATCCAAGCTGCGGGAATAAATCAGGCCGGTATTTCCCCAATATTCGGTTAACAGGAAATTCCGTTCCGCGATATTGCCGTTTTTTTCGCACAAAGTGCGTAAAATCGCGTTTTCTTTTTTGTTAAGAGCAATCGTCTGATCCGAATAACCTAATTCGTTTTTTTCGGAATCAAAACGGTAACGGCCGATGTTGTAAATGGGTCCGTTGGCCGTTGGCACGTTGGGTTCCGGTATTTTCGTTTCGTTCCGGCGGGAAAAAGATACGATCAGGAAAAGACCGATCAAGACGATTAATACCAAACCGCAGGAAATGCCGATAGCGCCGCTCATCCGTTTAAAAACGGCAACCGGAGTGAACTGTAAACTTACCCGCAAGCTGGTAGTGGTGGAAATGGGAATAACAAAGATGTATTTTGCAGGTTTTCCCGGATTCCGGATACTGGCGCTCGTTTCGATAACTTCGCCGGTGGCCGTGTTGAAATGGTCGATAGAAAACGCAGCCAGGATGTTTTTCTCTTGCAGTTCGCCGGCAAACAAATCGGCCAAACAATCAATATTCAACGGCGTAATATTTTTCCGCAATTCATAAAAAGCTTTATGGATAATGGTTTCCAGGGATTGCCCGGACAGATTGTTGAAAAGAAGAGTATCCGGCGAAGGACATTGACGGATGATTCGCAATTCTTCTTTTCCGCAACTCTGAATCGTTACGTCGCCCGGATGGATAATATCATTGACCGGAATACGATAGGTCTGTTCTTTCTGCGAAGCCGCATTCAGGGAATTGTCGATATCGATCAGGAATTGTTTGTATTCTGTCCGGTAAACGGCATGTAACCAAAACAATTCCAGAACTAACAGGGCTACCACAGTCGTTATGAATACAAGCTGCTTCCGGATATTCGTTGAGTTGTTGAATCGAAACATGCACAAATATACTAAAAATATAACTGTAAAACCGGTTTTTGATGCAAATGCTACATTTTTTTGACATTGATTAAAAGATTTGATAAAAATCCGGTTATTTTTTGAATAAAAACCGTTGCGCGGCAAAAAAGGGTTTCGGATCTTTGCAGCGACAAATAAAATTATAAATTTAAAATGTATTCGGTATGAAAAAGATGTTTTTATTAGCAATGGCTGGGTTATTCAGTTTAGTCGCGAATGCGCAAGCGTCGGATGCGGCAATTGTTTTCAACACAACCACCCATGATTTCGGTGAAATCATGCAAGGCGAACCGCAAACGTTCTCGTTTGAATTTACGAATAACAGTACGGCGCCCGTCCTGATTCAAAACGTAAGATCGTCGTGTGGATGTACTGCTTCGGCCTGGACGAAAGAACCGGTAGAACCGGGGAAAAAAGGCTATGTGCAGGCCACCTACAATGCCGCCGCAGCAGGCGCTTTCAGTAAAACGCTGACGGTAACGTACAGCGGAAGCGACAAACCCATTGTCCTGTATGTGAAAGGAACGGTGCAGACGGACGAAAAATAACTTCGAGACGATTTCGGGTTTTCGAGACCGTTTTTTTCCGGCGAATCGAATGGATAAAAGAACGGTTTACGAAGTAACCACGGCGTTTTTCCGCGGGTAATCGATCGTGTAGTGCAGTCCCCTACTCTCTTTCCGTTCCATGGCCTGTTTAATCACTAAATACCCGACATTGACAATGTTTCGCAGTTCGCAAATATCGCGGGAAACGGTCGATCGGACAAACAGGTTTTCCGTTTCGCGGTAAATAATTTCCAAACGCTCCAACGCCCGTTCCAGCCGGAGGTTCGAGCGAACGATTCCCACGTAATTACTCATGATCGAACCGACTTCCTTTGCGCTTTGCGTAATCAGCACCATTTCTTCGGTTAACGAAG
>JAITAH010000274.1 GCA_031284225.1 Dysgonamonadaceae bacterium
TTCAAAAAAGCGAATGATGAAAACGAACGCGCCGAAATATTCAATTTTTATCTGGCAAACGCCCGTCAAGCCAATAACTGGGACATCGTCGATGTTACCTGCCGCGATGTAATCGGCGCTTATTTGCTGGAACACGAAGACAGGAAAGAAATCCTTTATCAACTCGCCGCGAGCGATAACCTTTGGGAACAGCGCATCGCGATGGTTTCGACTTGGACATTTATCAAACACCGGCAATACGCCGATACGCTGGCGTTAGCGGAAAAACTTCTCGTCCATAAACACGATCTCATCCATAAAGCCGTCGGCTGGATGCTGCGGGAAGTCGGGAAAAAAGACCGCGCCGTTTTAAGGGATTTCCTCGAAACACACTACAAAAACCTACCCCGTACTGCTTTGCGCTACGCGCTTGAACATTTTCCGCCCGACGAACGTAGTTATTTTATGAGAAAATAAACTGCACGTGTCAACCGCCGGAATTACAATGTTTCTTTGATAATTTCGCCTACGGTCGGGTGGGGGAATACCAGCGACTTTAACTCCCCGGCCGTCCAGCCTTTTTCGATGGCCATACCGGCAATCACAATCAGTTCCGACGCGGGATTTCCCAACAGATGTACGCCAAGAATCGTTCCGTCCGGATGCTCGAGGATTTTGCAAACGCCGGTTCCCTGCTCATTTTCCGCCACAAACCGGCCGGAATACGTCATAGGAAGTTTTTTAACGGTGTAAGGAATGGTTTCTTTTTGCAACATCTCTTCCGTTTTTCCCACGCCGGCAATTTCCGGACAGGTATAGACTACGCCCGGAATCGCCCGATAAGACATCGGGTCGGGGCGCTTCAGGATATGTCCAACGGCAACTTCGGCTTCCCGCACCGCCGTATGCGCCAGCAACGAAAACCCGGTAGCATCGCCGCAGGCATACATATCCGGACAGGAAGTCTGCATAAATGCATTGACCGTCAGCCCCGGCGTTACCGGCCGGCGCCCCACGCTTAACAGGATTTGAGCGGCTTCGAGCCATTGGGTTTCGCCGGCGGTTTCAATCGCTATCCGGTTTTCGTGAACGGATATTACTTTCGTGTTCAAATGAAATTCAATGCCTTTTTTGGTTAATTCGCTGCGCAGTATGGCGGAGAGTTCTTTATCCATGCCGCCGAGGATCTCGTCCAGCATTTCCACAACGACGACCTTCGTTCCCAGCGTATGGAAGAACGAAGCAAACTCAATGCCGATGACGCCGCCACCGATAATGACTAAGGATTCGGGCAGTTCTTTGTTATCCAGCGCTTCGCGACTTGTCCAAAAGCCGGTTTCTTTCAAACCGGGAATAGGAGGAACCACCGTTTCGGAACCGGTGCAAAGAATCAGCTTTTTAGCTTCGTAGCGCTGTTCGTTACAACGAATTTCGATGGGGTTTTGGGATTCGACAAACGCTTCGCCGCTCACAACTTCTACGCCGGCTTCCGCCAGCTTCGCCTTAATGCCTGCTACGAGTTTCCGAACGACTTTATTTTTCCGCGCGATGATTTTCGCCAAATCGCCGCAGACATTTTCGCAGGAAACGCCGTATTTGGCCGAATCTTTCGCCGAATTATACACCTTGGCCGAGTAGAGCAAGGTTTTTGTCGGGATGCAACCCTCATTCAGACAAACGCCGCCCAAAGCGTTCTTTTCAAACAATACGGTTTTTAATCCGTTTTTTCCGGCACATTCGGCCGCCGTATATCCGGCCGGACCGCCGCCGATAATTGCTACATCGTATATCATCGCTTTTGTATTCTATTTTTTTAGTCTGCAAAGTTAGTTACTTTCATTTTAATCTACTTTAAAGATCCAAAAAATAATTTTTATATTTGTATTTCGTTATTGAATTACGATTACACCATCAAAGGATAGTAAAATGGCAAACACCACCGTACATACATTTGATTTTCTTGTGATAGGTTCCGGAATTGCCGGAATGAGTTTTGCATTGAAAGTAGCCGAAAAGGGAAGCGTGGCGCTGCTGGCAAAAACCAGTCTGGAAGAGGCCAATACGTTCTATGCTCAAGGCGGAATCGCTTCCGTTACACTGCCTTGGGACGATTTTGAAAAGCATGTGCAAGATACTTTGATTGCCGGCGACGGTATCTGCGACAAGCGCGTAGTAGAAAAAGTTGTCCGGGAAGCGCCGCAGCAAATTAAAGAACTGATCCGCTGGGGCGTCGATTTCGATAAGAATCAAAAAGGCGATTTCGATCTGCACAAAGAAGGTGGACATTCCGAATTCCGCATCCTGCATCACAAAGACAATACGGGGCAGGAAATTCAGGAAAGTCTTATTCTGGCTTTAAAAAGGCATCCGAATATCCAAGTATTCGACCATCATTTTGCGATTGAAATACTGACTCAACATCATTTGGGCGAAAAGGTTACCAAAGATACGCCGAACATCGACTGCTACGGCGCTTACGTTTTGGACGAAGGTACGAATGAAATCCACACCTTCCTCTCCAAGGTTACCATGATTTGCACCGGCGGCATCGGAAATATTTATCAAACCACAACCAACCCGGTGGTGGCTACCGGCGACGGTATCGCCATGGTTTACCGCGCCAAAGGATTAGTGAAAGACATGGAATTTGTCCAATTCCACCCCACGGCGCTCTACAATCCCATGGAACGCCCTTCGTTTCTGATTACGGAAGCTTTGCGCGGATACGGCGGCCTGTTACGCACTCACGACGGCAACGAATTTATGCACAAATACGACAAACGCGGTTCGCTGGCTCCCCGCGACATTGTCGCCCGCGCCATTGATAACGAAATGAAAAGCAGCGGAAGCGATTTTGTCTATCTCGACATCACGCATAAAGATCCGGAGGAAACGAAAAAAGAATATCCCACCATCTATGAAAAGTGTTTGAGCGAAGGCATCGATATCACCCAACAATACATTCCGGTAGCGCCGGCGGCGCATTACCTTTGCGGCGGCATTGTGGTTGACCGGGATTCCCGCACAACCATCAACCGGCTGTATGCCGCCGGCGAATGTTCCCGCACCGGCTTGCACGGAGCCAACCGGCTGGCGTCCAACTCGCTGATCGAAGCCATTGTTTATGCCGACGCGGCCGCCAAACATTCCCTCAAGCATCTGAATCAATACGCATTCAAGGAAGGGATTCCCGAATGGAACGACAAAGGCACTTCGTTAACCGAAGAAATGGTGCTGATTACGCAAAGCGCAAAGGAAGTCGGTTCGATCATGAGTAATTACGTGGGAATCGTTCGCTCGAACCTCCGGCTGGAACGGGCGTTGGAGCGGCTGGAAATTATTTACCGCGAAACGGAAAACCTGTTTGTCCGATCGACCGTTTCCCGCGATATTTGCGAACTGCGAAACATTGTCAATGTCGGGTATTTAGTGATTAAACAGGCCATGGAGCGGAAAGAGAGCAGAGGATTGCACTATACGATTGATTATCCGCGGAAAAATACAGTGGTTACTTCGTAAAGTTGTTTCTTTTTAATCAAAAGGGGGTCGCCGGAAAAGTCAGCGACCCTTTTTTGCAATTATTTTTCTGTCGCTTGCACCGTTCCTTTCACATACAGAACAATGGACTTATCGCTTCCACTGTACGTTACCGTCAGGGTTTTGCTGAAAGGCCCCACGATGGCGGCATTGTAAGTGGCCTGCACACGGCCTTTTTGCCCCGATTCTACCGGTTCTTTCGTCCAAGCCGATGCCGTACATCCGCACGACGATCTTACGTTTTGAATCAGAACGGGTTCTGTCCCGCTATTCGTAAATTCAAACGAGAAGGTTTGCGGTTCGCCTTGCCGGATTTCACCAAAATCATGGGTCGTCGTCTTGAAAACAATCGTTGCATCCGGCGCTTGCGCATTCCCAGCTAAACCAAACACGCTTACCATGACTAATAAAAACATCTTTTTCATACCAAATACATTTTAAGTTTATAATTTACAAACCGAAGTTCGACGTGGGATAGACGCTTCCGTCTATGAAGGGATCGAAGTCGGATTACAGCGGCAAAGTTCCGAAATTCTTTTTTGCCGGACAACGGTTTTCATTCAAAAAATAACCGGTTTTTTATCAAATCTTTTTAATCAATGTCAAAAAAATGTAGGGTTTGTATCAAAACCTTATTTTATGAGTTAATTTTTAGTACATTCCCCCTATAAATTGGGAGATGTAAAGTCGTACATTCGTCCAAACCAAAGCTGGGGAAGCTTTCTACCCTGGGTAGAAAGTCCAA
>JAITAH010000279.1 GCA_031284225.1 Dysgonamonadaceae bacterium
ATCCGACTATGCAGGAAAAGGAAAATATGTTTTATTGGATTTCTGGGCCAGTTGGTGTCCGCCCTGTCGCCGGGAAATGCCTGCTTTGGTCGAACTGTACAATACGTATAAAGACAAGAACTTTGAAATTGTAGGTTACTCGCTGGATGAAACGGCGGATGACTGGAAAAAAGGTATCGAAGAATTGCATATTACTTGGCCACAATTATCCGATTGTGTGAAATGGAAATCAATTCCTGTGCAAACCTACGATATACACGGTATTCCGAATACGGTTTTGATCGATCCGCAAGGGATAATCATTGCCAAAGGATTGCGTGGGGAAAAATTAGCGGAAAAACTTCAGGAATTGCTTCAATAAATTGAGCTTGTACCGAAAGCAATAACCATGACAAAAAAGGATCGCGCTAAGCCACAAAAATTTGTAAAGCGGTTTTGGATAACGTTCGGCGTTCTCCTTGTTTCCGTTTTCCTGTTTTTCTTGATGATAGCCCGCGGCTGGATCGGTTATCTGCCGCCAGTGGAAGACCTGGAAAATCCGATTGATAAATATGCGTCCCGCGTGGTATCGGCAGATCTGCAAACGATGGGAACTTACGCTCACAGCAAGGATAACCGTATCTATGTAAATTACAAAGAACTTTCGCCGGCCATTATCCAGGCGCTAATCGCAACGGAAGACGCCCGGTTTATGGATCATTCGGGAATTGATATCTATGCCTTGATGCGGGCTTTCGTCAAACGGGGACTGTTGTTCCAAAAAAGCGGCGGCGGCGGGAGTACGATTTCCCAGCAATTAGCCAAATTGCTTTATTCCGAACATGCATCCAGCGTAATAGAACGCCTTTTCCAGAAACCGATTGAATGGGTGATCGCCGTTCAACTGGAACGATACTATACTAAGGAAGAGATTATTAATATGTATCTTAATAAATTCGATTTCCTGTACAATGCCGTAGGCATTCAATCGGCCTGCTGGGTTTATTTTGGAAAATTGCCTAAAGAGATCTCCGTCGAAGAAGCGGCCACCCTTATCGGTATGTGCAAAAATCCTTCGTATTACAATCCGTTGCGTAAAGTAGAGCGCACGCAAGGCCGTCGAAATGTCGTGCTGAATTTGATGCGGGATCATGATTATATTTCACAGGAAGAATGTACCTCGTTGAAAGCGCTGCCGTTAGTTACGCGTTTTCACAAAATCGATCATACCGAAGGGATTGCCCCATATTTCAGAGAATATTTGCGTATATTAATGACGGCAAAAAAACCGGACCGTCGAGATTATCCTACCCATTACCGTTATGTTGAAGACTCGCTGGCCTGGGAAACCAATCCGCTTTTCGGCTGGTGCAACAAAAACCGGAAACCCGACGGATCGTATTACAACATTTATACCGATGGTCTGCAAATCTATACCACGATTGATTCGCGCATGCAGGATTATGCCGAACAAGCTGTAACGGAACACATTGGCGGTTATTTGCAACCGGCTTTTTTCAAGGAAAAGGCGAAAAGTTCGACAGCGCCCTATTCCCGTTTGCTCAGTAAAGCCGATGTGGATAAAATTCTGGAACGGACGATGAAACAAACCGACCGCTACCACACCTCAAAAAGAGAAAATCAATCGGAGCAGGAAATCCGGAAAGTTTTCGATACGCCGGTCGAAATGCAAGTGTTTTCCTGGCAAGGATTGAAAGATACGATTAAGTCGCCGATGGATTCGATCCGTTACATGAAAATGTTTTTACGCGCCGGATTTATGGCTATGGATACCCATTCGGGAGCGATAAAAGCCTACGTGGGCGGTATTGATTACAAACATTTCCAATACGATATGGTGAGTATGGGTAAACGGCAAGTGGGTTCGACCATCAAACCCTACTTGTACTCGTTAGCGATGGAAAGCGGTTTCTCGCCTTGCAACGAAGTCATGCACACAGAACAAACATTGATTACGGAAACCGGCCAGCCCTGGACGCCGAGAAATACCGTCAAAACGCATATCGGCGAAATGGTTACTTTGCGCTGGGGACTTCAACAGTCCGACAACTGGATTTCGGCTTATCTGATGGGACAGTTAAATCCTTACGCTTTCAAAAACATGCTGATTTCTTCCTTCGGATTTTCCGAACCGATAGCCCCTGTCGTTTCTTTGTGTTTGGGGCCATGCGAAGTTTCGGTCAAAGAAATGGTTTCGGGATATTCGACGTTTGCCAATGGCGGTTTCCGGGTGGAGCCTTTGTTTGTTAGCCGGATTGAAGATAAAAACGGGAATGTCATCGCTTCGTTTTCCTCGCGATTGCACGAAGCTATTACCGAAGATGCGAATTATAAAATGCTTAGCATGTTGCGCAGCGTAGTGGACGGCGGAACGGCGGGCGGAATGCGTTCCCGCCAGGGAATAACGGCACCCATGGGTGGGAAAACCGGAACGACCAACAACAATTCCGACTGCTGGTTTATGGGATTCACCCCGTCGTTAGTCGGCGGCTGTTGGGTGGGCGGCGATGACCGCGATATTCATTTTTCTTCGATGAACGAAGGACAAGGATCGCGTGCCGCTATGCCGGTAATGGGAATCTTCCTGAAAAAAGTTTTCGCCGATTCGCATTTAGGCTACTCCCCCACCGAATCGTTTACCGTTCCGGAAAAATACAGCGATCCTTGTCGCTCTACCCGCGAAATCATCGACGAGTCGAATTATTCGCCCGGAGTGATGGACGATATTTTTAATTGAATTTGGTTATTTTCCATTTAATGGCTACTTTTGCCCGCACAAATATTAAACAATAAAATGAAAATGAAAAAAGCAATTGTTATTCTCTGTTTAGTTTTTTCTGCTGTTCAAACTTATGCACAAGCAGGCGATTTATATGGCGGATTACAAGCTGGTTACGCTACTTTTTATAAAGCGCCTCTTTATGGGGTGAACTTGTCGTACGATGTATCCAATCCTTTGCAAATCAGTCTAACAGGGTTAATGAATCCGAATATTACCAAATCTGCCGCCTGGAACCAAAATATAAAAGAGAAACTGAAATTGTATTCTACGAATTTGGATGTTCGCCTGTTCTTAATCAATATGGAATCGTGGGCGACTGGGCCTTCGTTGGGCGCTCAATATTTGCATAAGGACAAAACAACCCTATTGGTCAGTGGGGCAAAAGAGTTTTATTCCGATAATTTATTAGGTTTCAACATTGGATGGCATATTAAAGTCAATGTAACCGATAATATTCGCCTTCAGGGAGGCTGGCGCTACAGTTCCATGAAGGATGACGACGGTTACAATTTATTTTACTTAGGCATTGGTTACGCTTTCAATTTATTCTAATTCCTCGGCAACGGCATATTGATTTCTTTCCGGAGCATTGCGGGTAATCAATTCCCCAATGAATCCGGCAAGAAACAATTGCGTACCGATAATCATGCAGGTAATTGCAATGTAAAAATAAGGAATATTCGTAATGAGCGGCGCCGGAATGCCTTTATACAAAGCGTACGCTTTCATTCCTCCGACGATCAATACAGCCATGAAGCCGACGAGAAACATCAGGCTGCCTGCCAGTCCGAAAAAATGCATGGGTTTTTTTCCGAATTTCGACAGAAACCACAGCGTGAACAAATCCAAATAACCATTGGCAAAACGGTCGATACCGAATTTGGTATGGCCGTATTTCCGGGCTTGATGTTGCACCACTTTTTCGCCGATACGAGTAAATCCGGCGTTTTTGGCCAAAAAAGGAATCCAGCGGTGCATATCGTTGTAGATTTCAATGTTTTTGACTACGGCTTTATCGTAGGCTTTCAATCCGCAGTTGAAATCGTGCAATTTAAGTCCTGAAAACGCGCGGGCAGTAGCGTTGAACAACTTGGTCGGCAGGGTTTTGGTAATGGGGTCGTAGCGTTTCTTTTTCCAGCCGGAAACTAATTGGTAGTTATTTTCTGTAATCATTCGGTAGAGTTCCGGGATTTCATCGGGATTGTCTTGCAAGTCGGCGTCCATCGTAATTACCACATTGCCGCGGGTTTTCCGAAAAGCGGTCTGCAACGCCGGCGATTTTCCATAATTGCGCTGAAAACGAATCGCCCGGATTTCCGGATGCTTTTGGTGCAAAGTGGCGATTATTTCCCAGGAATTATCCGTACTGCCATCGTCCACAAAAATAATTTCGTATGAAAATTTTTCACGTTCCATGACCCGCTGTATCCACTGGTGCAGTTCGGGTAACGATTCTGCTTCATTCAATAAAGGAATAACGATTGAAATATCCATTGTGCCATTCGTAAAATATGGTTGCAAAGGTAGGATTTTCTCTGAATCATCTGCGAAGAATTTCAAATTATTTCACCAATAATCCTTCATCGGCAAAACAAATCATCTCTTTATCGCCCTTGCTATCGCCATAAGCATACAGGTAATAACTTTTTCTATCCGGTAAAACGGCTAACAACCGGTTTACTTTTTCAATTCCATAACAATTTTTGGATTTAAATTTTC
>JAITAH010000308.1 GCA_031284225.1 Dysgonamonadaceae bacterium
TGTGATGAATACCGACCTGGCAACCGCTCTTCCGGCGAGCATAAAACGGCCGGAAATGGCGGTTTGGTTTTCTCAAGACCGGTTAAATCTGAGCGGAGGGAGCGGAGATTCGCTCGTGAAGATTTATAATATCGCCGGGCAATTGGTTCTGCCTGCGTTTGTCATCACCGAATCTGCGCCGGTAAACCTGCTTTCGGGGATTTATATCGTCGCAATTCAAAATAAAGGGATGCTTTCTTACAAAAAAGTGATAAAAAAATAAAATTAATTGGATATTAATTGGAATTTAATTAATAATTAAGCAGGAGAAGATAATTTTGTTAAAAAGATGAAAAATACCATGAAAAGAAAACTCTTGTTCGTTGCATTCATTTTGTGCGTCAGTGCAAGTGTGTTTGCGCAAAAAACTATCACAGGAACGGTGAAAGACGTTACGTCCGAGCCGTTGCCGGGAGTTTCGGTTTCGATAAAAGGTACCCAACGAGGTACTGTTACGGATATCGACGGCCGATTTTCCCTTCCTGTTCAATCCGGTGAAATGTTGTCTTTTACCTATATAGGGATGAAAGATAAAACCGTCAGGATCGGAAACGAAACGCATTACGATGTGGTTATGGAGGAAAACTCCACCCTTTTGGGTGAATTAGTTGTTTCGGCTTTGGGGATCAAACGCGAAAGCCGCTCCCTTCCCGTAGCCCAGCAGCGGGTCGATGCTGCAACGATTGCGGAAGTGCGGGATCCCAACATCGTGTCTTCGTTGGCCGGTAAAGTAGCGGGCGTAATCGTTACGCCGCCAACCAGTTCCACCGGTTCGGCGCGTATCGTCATTCGCGGAAACAGTTCGTTTACGGGAAACAATCAACCGCTTTTTGTTGTGGACGGTATGGCGATCGACAATAGCGATGGGAGCGCCGGCGTCAATACCAATGGCGGTTTGGATATGGGAAATGGCGCTTCCGATATTAATTCGGACGATATCGAAACGATCGACGTGCTGAAAGGGCCGAACGCCGCCGCCTTATACGGGTCCCGTGCGGCCAACGGCGTCATTATTATTACCACGAAGAAGGCGCAAGCCAATCGTTTCAAAATCTCCGTCAATTCCAATACCATGTTCCACTACATTACTCAGTGGCCGGCCTTTCAAAATTCGTTTGGGATTGGACACATGAACCGAATGTTAGGCGGTCATTCCGAATGGTTGGCGACTACGGACGCTCAGGGAAATTTGTATCCCTATCCGGGTCTGCCGATTGTTGAAGGAGGCATTGCTACCGATCAGGGTGGGCGTTCCAACGGCGGCCCCATGATCGGCACGCCATACATCGGGTTGGGTGGAGATATTTATACGTATTCGCCTGCGGCGGACAATGTATATGGTTTTTATCAAAGAGCCTCTACCTATACCAATAATATTAATGTGGAAGGCGGAAATGCAGAAAACAACTACCGCGTGTCGCTGACCAATTACCAAGCGGATGATGTGGTGGAGCAACAGAACTTGGTCAACAAAAACACCTTGAATCTGCGCTTTTTCAATACCTTGTTGAAAAATCTGACCTTGGATTCCAAGTTGACGTTTATCGACGATAATACAAAAAATCGCCGCTATGCCAATCAAAGCAGGTTCAATCCTTTGTATATGTACATCAAGTTGCCGCGTTCGATGAGTTTGGCCGAATTGAAAAATTACAAAACGTCGGCCGGTACGGAAACCTCCAAGATCGGCGGAGATATTCACAATCCGTATTGGAGTATCAATGAAACCGGCAACGAGGATACAAAAATGCGTGTGATGGGAAATTTTGATTTGTCCTATCAGCTTCTTTCTTCCTTGAAAGTTTCGTTACGGTATGGACGGGAATATATCAGCGCCAACAGTATGGAATACCGGAACAGGGGCGCCTTGGGCGGCGGTACTGACGAAGCAGGCTATTATCGCCGGCAATACAACATAACCGACAATTCGCAATCGGAGTGGTTGTTGATTTATAATGAACGTTTTTGGGATGACCATCTGTCTATTCTGGGAACCTTGGGCGGCCAGCAGTTGGATTACAAAGGCTCGTGGCTCAACGCTTCGCTGGAATCTTTGAAACAGCCGGGCTTTGCACATATTTCCAATAGCAACGATCGTCCTGTGTCGGACGAAGAAATTCGCCGGCAGAAAGTCATACGCGGTTTATACGGTTCGCTGTCGGTGGGTTATAAAGATTTTATTTATTTAGACGTTACCGGACGTAACGACTGGAGTTCGACGCTCCCCAAGGGAAATAATTCGTATTTTTATCCGTCGGTCGGCGTGTCGTGGTTGCCTACCGAAATGCTGGGGGTATCTTCCGACAAATTCTACGGCAAACTGCGCGCTTCTTACGCCCAAGTGGGTAACGATACCGATCCGTATCGTTTGGTACCGTACCTGAATCTCGGTAGCGGCAACATCTTCGGCGGCTATAAATATGTATCGCTACCGGGCACGCTACCTAACAATTACCTGAAGCCGGAACGTACCCGTTCGGTGGAATTTGGCGCCGATATACGGTTATTCAAGAGTCGCCTGAATTTCGATATTACCTACTATCAATCCAACTCGTTCGACCAGATTGTGGAAGCCGATATGTCGTATTCGTCGGGTTATGAAAAACGGATATTTAATGCGGGAGAAATTCAAAATAAAGGTTGGGAAATCGCCGTGAATACTACGCCTGTCCAACGAAAAGACTTCCAATGGGATATGGATTTCAACTTTACAAAGAACGAATCCGAAGTCTTGAGTATGATAGAAGGTCTCGACCAAATTCAACTGGGTCAGGTTTACGATTTCCTGAATGTGTTGCGAGTCGGATTGCCTTACGGATCGATGTACGGAACCAAATGGGTAACCGATCAACAAGGACGTAAAATGGTAACTGCCGACGGTACGCCCATCAAGGCAAACAATGTGTATTTGGGTAATTTCAATCCGGACTTTATGTTCAGCGTAGCCAATCGCTTCCGGTGGAAGAATGTCGATGCTTACCTTTTGGTGGACATGAAAAAAGGCGGTAAACTTTACTCCGGAACCATGCGGTACGGCTTGCGTAATGGCGTATTAAGCGGAAACGAAAGCGAAAAGGAATCGTATTGGAAGCGAACCATTATTATGGGCGAATCGGGTGGCGCCGACGATCTCTGGGGCGGTACGCTGATGAACAATGTTTATGTTTACGATCCGACTCAATACGACAACGTTTACGATATGAATCCCGTCGATCCGTCCTATGTTCCCCAAGAGTATAAAGGGTATAAAAATCCGGGAGATATCGGCTATTTTGCAGACGATTTTTGTAGCGAGGTTACTTACGATGCTTCGTTTGTCAAGTTGCGTGAATTAAGCATCGGTTACAATTTACCCAAACATTGGGTTTCCCGAATTAAAATGAGCCATGCGCGTATCTCTGCAGTGGGACGCAATTTATGGGTGATGTACCAGAAAACGCCGAAAGGGATCGACCCCGAAGCGGCTATTAATGCAGGGAATGGACAAGGGATGGAATTTGGCTCTTTACCCCCTTCCACAACGTTCGGAATAGATGTAAAAATCACATTTTAACGCTTAATGGTTATGAAAATGAAAAAACAATATGTATCAATCATCACAGGCCTTGTTGCGTTATTGACAATAAGCGCCTGTACGGCCGGTTTTGAAGAAGTCAACACCAATCCGAACCGGATTACCGCCGCCGAACCGGAATTTATCTTCGGATTAAGTCCGGTCAGTACCTTGCGTACCATAGGAGGCGCTTCCAATAATGCGACTCGCGCCAATAATTGGTTTATTTTCGGCAATTACAGCCAGATTTGGTCGGTGGAAGGGGGCGGCGCTCCGCACTTTTCGGCAGACGGATCTTCCGACGACCTTTGGAACAGTCTTTATTCCAATTCGTTGAAACCGCTGTTCAGTATTATCAATAATTACGGCGATCACCCCGGTTACAAAAATCGGGTAGCGATGGCTAAAATTTGGCGCTCCTATGTGTTTTCCATCTTGGTAGGTCTTTACGGGCCTTTGCCCTATACGGAGGCTTGCAACGGCAATGTTACGGCGCGTTATGACAAAGAAGAAGATATTTATCTCGGTATTTTAGCGGAATTGAAAGAAGCCGGCGAAGCCATCGACGTAAAAAGTACGACCGATAAATATCCGGTCATCACCGAACCGTTCTTGCAATCCGATTTGACGCGCTGGATACAGTTTGCCCATTGCATCCGTCTGCGAACCGCTATGCGGATTGCCGACTGCGACGTGCATCATCCGGATAAACCTTGGTTGCAATCGCTGGCGGCAACAGCCAAAGCCGTCGTAGCGGAAGAATTAAACAACGCAGAAAAGGGCTTGCTTATCAGCAACAATACCGGTAATTTCTACATGACTTTCGATAACAGCGATTTGAATACGAGAAATCCCTTGTTTTTCATTGTTGATCAGATGCCGGCGGCTGAAAAGAAGAATCAATTGGGCAATTTGCCGGTACTTCACGAATCGTTTATGATGTGGATAAAGTCGGCTACCTACAACGACCCCGTTTTGTCGGTCTATGTAAAGGAAGGAGATGGCGGGAGCCGTCCTCGACCCGTGAGCGACAAGAATTTGGGGCGTCCCAATTCGATGGGCGCTCCCACCGATTATCGTTGGCCCGACGGTTGGGTAAGTCCGTATGCAAATGTAGAAACGTATTCCAATTACGCCACCATCGGCGCTGAATTTCTCAAATCGAACGCCCGATACTATTTCTTTTCTTATCCCGAACTTTGCTTCCTGCGCGCCGAAGCACGCCTGAAAGGTTTTTGGACAGGCAGTAAAACGGCTGAACAATATTATTACGAAGGCATTGATGCCCGTTGTCTGAAATATAGCGTTGCGCAAACGAAAATCGACTCCTACAAAAATTTTCCGGGAATCAAGTGGAGTACTCCAACCGATACTTTGAGTAAAGGGGTAGTAGCGACGGCCTTTTTTGATTATTTGGGCGGATTTACCAATAGCTTGCTGGGCGGTGAAGAGGACAATCTGAAACGGATTATCGTGCAGCATTGGATTTCCCTGTTTGGCCAGAACATGGATGCTTGGACACTCCTACGCCGCACGCAATTGATTCCGTTCAAGCCGAATTTCAACGCCAGTCAGAACGATGGTTATGTGAGCGGGACTTGGGCATATATTCCGGAGCGTTTGGCTTATCCCGGACGGGAACGAAACGTAAACACGAAAGAAACCCAAATCGCTATTCAGGAATATCTCTACGACAATACCTTGCATGATGTGCAAGACCGGGTAACTTTCCGCTTGATTTTTGCGGCGGACAATTCCGGCCTGCCGACCCCGCCCATGGGAACGACGGCCTATACGTCGTTTCCTTATCCGCTTCCGAATCAAGCAATGAATCGTAAATAAATAATTGAAATAAAATGAAAAAGTTATTCGCTATATTAAGTATTATTATCTTGTCGGCGCTCATTTTTGCGGCCTGCGAAGATAAACCGGAGGTATATGAATTTCCCGTTGACGAATATATTTACGAAATTCCGGATGTGCCCGTAACGGAAGATTATGTAATCGGCGTTTCTTACGATACGAAATACCGCGACACCCTTTACAATGTGTGGTGGGACAGCGGAAAAAAAGCGCAACAACTATATACCGGAACACCCGCATTGGGTGAATACGATATTAGAAAAGACGAAGATGTGCTGCGCCAACACTTAGATTGGGGAAAGGAAGCCGGCATTGATTTCTTTGTCCTGAGCTGGGGAGGGCATGGCTACAACGATACCATTTTGATGCGTTGGGAACAATTATACGCTCAAGACAATGCCCGTCCGAAAGTCGTCATCCGTTTCGACCCCGGCTACCGGTTCATAGCCGGAGGGAAAGAAATATTGCAGGCGAGCCCGTTGCACATGGATTCGTTGCGCTACGATTTAGATTCGGTTTATACCGCCGTGATGCAGCGCGATTTTGCCTATAAAAAAGCCGACGGAAAACCGGTAATGGTATTATGCAACTTTACGAACAACGCTCAAATCCCCCGTTTGAACGACTTTGTCGCTTTCCTCAAAAGTTCCGAAGCTATTCATAACCATCTGTGGCTGATAGCGGATCTTGGAGGCGGATGGACATCGCCCGAACGCTGGGGCTATAATGCCGAAAACGGTTACGGCGGCGGCCCTACTTCCGGATATGTGAGGCCGGATTCCATTAAACCGTTTGATGCGTTCTTCATTACCGATATTTCGCATAATAACTACGACCGGTTTTATTCCCAATATTCCTTTTTGGATTATAACTACCGGTATTGGCAGGAACGCATGACGCCCTTAGGGAAGGAATATATTCCGACCGTACAACCGGGTTTTGACGACCGGATAAATACGCCTGCCAGCGACCGTTATCTGATTCCCCGTTGGAAAGACAATCAAGCGTATGCGATCAGCGCCCTTGCCGAGGGAAGCATCCAGTATAATTTCAGCAGTTTTACTGAAAATCCGTATAAAAAATGGGCGAATGTCGCCAAACGCAACGTCGGCCCCAGCCGGATTGTGATGATATTTAATTGGAACGATTTCGCCAGCGGAAGAAACTTGGAGCCTGTGGAAGAATTCGGAACCGGTTACTTGCAATATACGAGAGAATTTTTTAAGAAAAAGTAATATACCCTGACTTCCTGAGGAAGGGAATCACTCTGTTTTGATTTTTTGGGTAGCGTTTAAACGGACTTCGGCGCTACCCCAAGAATCAAATCGAAAAAACAAATAAAACAGAAGTCCGATTTTAAATGTAATAGTTATGAAATTAAGTTACTTATTGAAGTCATTGACGTTGGTAGCGTTGGTGGCAATCGCTGGAAATGTAAAAGCGACTGATTTCCGTGTAGCCAATGGCGCAACGGATGTGGAACTGACTGCCGCATTGGAACAGGCAGAAACAGGAGATGTGATTTTTATCGACGGTTGGGTAACCCTGAATGCCCCGGT
>JAITAH010000317.1 GCA_031284225.1 Dysgonamonadaceae bacterium
GACTGTACGGTGGTTTGCGTTTGTGCAAACAGGTTTGTTACTATGATAAACAATATTGCTGTGAAAAAATATCTTTTCATAATTGGTCATTTATTATTATAATATTCTGTCAACCGTTCGTTGTGCGATAGCCTGCTTCTTTGCCGTAGATGTGCAAATCGGTCATTGCAAGATAGAAAGCGCTGTCTTTTCCGTGCGTGATATGCGGGTCGCGGATACCTTTTTGCTGCGCAATCGTGTCGTCGCTGATAACCGGTTTGCCGCCGTTTACATCGGTAAACGTGTATCCGTCGTCGCTTAATGCGAAATACAGACTGTGCGTGTCGTCTTTAAAACAGGTAAGCAGGTAAGCCGTAGCGTTTTTCGGCTCCTCCGCTTTCGAGTTACTTGCCGGACGCAAGAAAACGCCGGTCAGTACAATGATTGATAGAATAATTTTCTTCATGTGTTTATTATAATTTTTTTGTTTCAAAGTGCACTTTAATGGCACTTTAAATGTTCAAATCGTCTTTATCTTTTACAACCCAAATACCATCTTTTTTTGAACCTTGCCGTTCAATGATTCCGCTATTTTTCAACTTTGTCTGAATTTTTCTGATTGCCCGAAGAGAAAGTTGAGTAATCTCTACTATTTCCTTCGCTGTTATTTTCGGATTTTCCCGCAGCAAGACAAGTTCTTTTTCCGTATTTGAGATGTCTTGTTTTACAGACGGTTTTTCTGTTTCATAGCGGACTGTCTGCCTGAAAATATCATCTTCTTCCATTATCGGCACAGAACCTTTTACATAAATCGGACAATACTTGTACATGTTCCGCACGCCTGAGCCCAAATCTTCTACCCAGTTAATCTGTTTGAAAAAAGCAAAAAGCGTTGGATTCTTAGTATGAGGATTCAAATTTTCGGGAGTAATACGACCCATTATATAAGGTATATTTCCGTTTTCGGCGACAACCGTATCTTTATAAACTGTCAGCGTAGCGCGGAAATAACTGTAAAATTCCCTGTGAATCAACATATTTGTAATCATTTCGCGGAAAATAATATCACGAATCGACAAACGGACGTCACCTTCAAGATAGAACCGGTCGGGCGTATGTTTGCGAACGAAATTCATAAGCCGCTCGTATGCCTGTAGAAGATTGCAATTTACAGTGTCGCGGTCGTCGTAACGAAGAACATCTTCTTTCCGGCACAACGCATCGGTTTTGTATTGCGGACATACCCTTGCAATGGTTTCAGGCTTTCCGAATACCAAAGCGGCAGCCAAAGTGTAACCGCTTTTACCTGTTTCCGTGTCTTGCAGATACATCTTTGCCGAACGAAGAATTTCCTCGTTAGTCATATTGACCCACGAATGTTTTTTGTCGAAAACGCCGACAATATTACGTACATAATCAAAATCTTCGGATACAAAATCCTCCATTTTCAACAGTGGAAATACTCTGTTTTCGCTGTAAACATCCTGTTTCCGCAAATACAGACCGGCAATAAGATGATGCGTTGTCAGCTTGTAATCGCCTTCTGCGCGGCGGTCGTAGTAAAATCCTTTATGCGAATGGGCTTGAAAACTCTCAGGAACATAAATACAGACGATTTTTTTGTCGTCGACGTCAAATACTTCAGTTTCAATGCGAGCAGGCGGCATCATAATTTGCATGTTGTTTATGTCGTTTGCCAAAGTTTTCAGCATTTCGGGAATAAATTTTTCGCTGATGCCTTCTATTTTGCCGTTGTCTTTCACGCCAAGAAAAATATACCCGCCTTTTCGGTTGAGAAAGGCACAAATTATCTCATACACATTGCGCGGCAAAGTTTCGGCAGCGGTCTTAAACTCCACATGTAAGCCTTCGCCCTGTGCTATCTTCGCTTTTACTTCTTCTTTTGTCAACATTTTTTTTATCCAATTATAATGCAAAAATACAGTAGTTTTCTCATTTATTTCTTATACGAATAACAGTAAAATCATACCGCGTGAAGCATAACTTTTGTACAGCGTTCATTTTTAATTTTCAATGATCATTACATCCCACGCTTTGAGCGAAATTTCCTTACCGGTTTGTACTCCCGAAAGCAGATCTTTTCCACCAATATATGGGTTTTCAATAGCTTCTACCCTGTCGCCAAAGTTAAAAATATAATGTATTTCCTTTCCAAATTGATTTTTGCCCGAACGGAAAATAACCGGAAAGCGGTATTCATTTTGCGCCGTCAGGATACCGGCTTTTTCGGCGGCAAGGCGGACAATCTTTTCCAGTAACTCTTCCGATGGATACGTTCCGATGTAATACAGATTGCCTTTTCCGTACGCATTTTCCGTTATCACAGGCCACTGTCCGAAAAACGGATGGTCGGCGTAAGCCAGCGGTTTCGCCGTTTCGGGGATTAGAAACTCGTACCATTCGCCGACGGGCTTTGCGTCTTTCAGGTCGAACGGATTGCCTTTCAACGGCAGCGTCGGGATGTTGGAATATTCCTGATAGTAGAACCCGCAGGCTTTGCGCAATGGACCGGGCGCCAAGGTTACACGCACGGCGGAATGTTCGTTGCAGTAGCCGCTTTTGAACAGCATCACCACCTGTCCGCCGTCTTTTACGAATTGGTCTATACGGTTCAGCAGTTCATCGGTTGCCACGTACAGGGGCGGAATAATCAGCAGTTTGTAGCGGCTGAAATCCGTCTGTTTGTCGCAGGGAACGATGTCCGTTTCGATATTCTGACGGTACAGGGCGTTGTGAATCATCGTTGCCGGATACCTGTCTCTGTTGGTATAAGGCATGAAGCCGAGCGCGTGGTGCGAGTCGTGGCTGTACAGAATGGCGACTTTATTGTCTTTTGCGAGGTTGACCAAATGAGCGCCGATCGCTTTCAATTCCTTTGCCGTAGCGGTAAATTCGCGGTAAACGCGGTTGGGTTGCAGGTCTTGTCCCAGAATGCCGCGCCAATAGGTTTCCTGTCCGTAGTGCAGGGTGTGCCAGTGCCAGTATTCCACCATGTTGGAGCCGGAAGCGAGATGCCCGTACACGTTTTGCCGCAACTGCCCGTCGTAAGGCGGATACTGACTGCGCGAATCCCAGCCCGTTCCCTGCGCATTGGTTTCGGTCACAAGATAATTGCCTTTGCTTACCGTCCGCATATAATCGCCCGAATAAGCAATCCATTGTCCGTCCTGCCCGTCCTGTACGGAATGATATACGTTGATGGCCGGATATTGCATCTGCCTGAAACTTTCCACCTGGTCGATGTTATGGAAATAGGGCATAAAGCAATGGGTTACAAACTGCGTCGGCAACTTGTATTCGTTGACGATGTCGCACTGCCGGTTCAGGAAATCAGCCGAACATTTGCGGTTGTACCGTTCCCATTCGTTTTTGTAGGACGGGTTGGTTACGCCGTCGCGCGGATAAAACTCTTCCCAGGTGTGGATATTCATCCCCCAGTAATTCATTCCCCATTCTTTGGTAAGCGATTGGAGGTCGCCGCGGAACTTTTCCTTTATATAATTGCGGAAGCCGACGAAATAGTCGCGGTTATTCACTCCGCGGGCTTCCACCTCATTGTCCACCTGATAACCGATGATGGCGGGATGTTTGGCGTAGCGTTGCATCAACTTGCGAATAATCCGCTCACAGAAAAACCGATAAGTCGGATTGGTGAAATCCATGTTTTGCCGGATGCCGTAGTATTCCTTTCCACCTTTCGTATGTTCCGCCAACACTTCGGGATAACGGTGCGCCATCCATGCGGGAATGGAATAGGTGGGCGTACCGAAAATCACTTTGATGCCCGCCGCGTGCATTTTGTCGAGGATACGGTCCATCCACGCAAAGTCGAACACGCCCTCCTTCGGCTCGAAAAGTCCCCAGCTTGATTCGCCTACGCGGACAACCGTCAGCCCTGCTTCTTTCATCATGCGGACGTCTTCGTCCAGCCGTTCCGAAGGCATGTATTCGTGATAGTAAGCCGCGCCGTAAAGGATATTGTCGAAACGGTATTGCGCCTGCGCCGACAATATAAATACGCCGATCAGTAAAATGGATAAAATAATTCTTTTTATGTAACTGTAATCATTCATATCATTTGAAATGTATTTAATGAGTGAGCTTTAAGCGTAATATTCAAAAAATTTCCAGCTATCTTTATCGACAATGGTTTTGCCTCATCATTGAAATTTCCGGCAACGACCACCGGTTTATTTCCCGGCGTAAGAAATACTAAAACAGGGATTTTATCTTCTGCCGGACGAAAAGCGACCAGCCGCGAACCTGCCGGAATAAAATGGCTATAATGCTTTACGGCATAATATTCGGGCGTATAAGTAGCCGTTCCCTTTTGGGAATCTACCCGAATCAAGGCGTTTTGTTTCCAGCCCCAGCCGCTCGTGCCGTTATCGTACAGAATAGCGTTCCAAAAAGTGTAGTCTTCGCAGCCGTTGCCCAGATAATGGTTGATTCGTTCAAACGTATGTTCGGCTGCTTTCCAGTCGAAACTGCCCCAGCCACATTCGCTTTCGGTCTGCACATACTTGTATTGCGGATATTTCGCACGAAGACGGGGCAATATCTGCCCGCCTTCCCACTGAAGCCCGACTCCTTTGACGGTCTCCGGCATCCGGGCGGCGGAAAGTATTTTGTCAATCTCATCGTAGCGGTTGGTGTTGATTGTACCCAAATAGATTTCGACGTCGGGGTGTTGCGTTTTCAGAGCCGGAGCCAGATATTCGGTATTGAAGCGGATAATTCCATCGACTGTCCATGCGCATCCGGGGTAGTTGGTGTAGCTCCATGCTTCGTTCTGGAACATGACCATCGAAATGGGAATGCCCTGTTCCCCGTATGCCGAGATAAATTTGCCGAAATAATCCGCATACGTCTTCAAGTAGCGTTCGTCCTGTATCAAGTAATCGTTTACGGCAAGTTGCCGGGGAAATACCCTGTCGTCTTTAACAGCATTTCCTTCAAAAAGCGCAATATCCGATTTCGGCGGCATTTGATTTACCTTGCTGTCGCTGCGGACGGAATAATAATGATTTATCTTCATCCAGGAAGGGGGCGACCAGGGAGAAATCCAGAATGTCATATCCGGATTGTAGTGTTGTGCGGCTTTGATATAAGGTATCAAAGTTGTTTTGTCGCGGTTGATATTGAAATATTCCAGTTGAAAGTCGCCGGACACTTCGTCGCAACTGTACCAGTCGCGGGCATAGTCATTCGCATTCATCGGGATGCGTCCCACAGTGAATTGCAAATCGCCGTCGGGAGAAAAAAGTTGCTTCAATATCGTTTCCTGCTGTGTTCGCGGCAACATGTTCAGGGCATCCCAGCCCAGTTCATTGAAGCATGTCCCCCAGTTCCTGAAAATCACAATGGGTTGTTCATCTCCCGTTACTTCCAGCAGGGGAGTCGCCTCCGCCCTATTTTGGGTTTCGATCTCCGTTTGTTGCCATTCGGCGTCTTCGGTGCTGCTTATCCATGTACAGGATTGGGTGGAAGTCTCCGCTGAAGTTTTTGTTTCATTCAACAATACCGTCGGCCAGCCTTCGCTGTCCCATGCTATCTCGCGTATCAGGAGTTTTGATTTCCCGGCGTCCTGTCTGTCGTACCCGTGGAAAAACAGATAGTCCTTTCCGTCAAATTCATAAACAGATTGATGTCCTACGCCCGGGAACCGTTCATTTCCCGCTACCACGATGCTGCCGCCTCCCTGAAGCATGTTTTTCCCTTCCCTGTCCGAATAGGGACCGCGTATATCTTTGGCTCTTCCCACTGCCACTTTGTAAGTGCTGTTTACACCCTTGCAACAGTTGTCGAAAGATACAAAGAGGTAGTAATATCCATTTTTGCGAAAGAGAAAAGGTGCTTCTACGCCGCCGCCGATATTACCGATATACCTTCCCTTTTCGTCCCGCGACCGGCTGCAAATGGAATGCCATTCTTCCGGCTGTTTTAGGGCAAGCATGTCGTCCTGTAATTTGACTAATTGTATGCCGTCCCACCACGAACCAAAGGTCATCCAGGGCATTCCTTCCCCGTCGAAGATAATATTGGGGTCAATGGCGTTCCAATTGTTTCCCTCATAAGAACGGACGACTATTCCGTGGTCTGTCCATCCGAAATCGGGCGATTCTGTATCCAGGGTTTGGGCGGTCGCCACGCCGATAGCTGAAGTTCTTTTTCCAAAAGCAGAAACGGAATAGTAAAGGTAGTATCGCCCGTTGTGCCGGATAATGTCGGGCGCCCAGATATTTCCTTTGAAGCCGTGAATGGTTTCGGTAGCCCATGCCGGCGGTGTAGCGAATACCGGCGGTAACGTTGTCCACTGCTTCCTGTCGTATGAACGCATTACTTTGATGCCGTCGCCGGTGGCAAATACATAAAAGGCGTTTCCTTCGCGAATGGCGACGGGGTCATGCACATTCGATTGCGCCTGCGCCGGAAATATAAATGCGCCGGTCAGTAAAATGGATAGAATAATCTGTTTCATATAACTGTTTATTTATAATATTCCGCCAGTCGTCCGGCTTCTTCTCTTGTCAACTGAATCACAGATCCGTGTTTCTGAACGGAGAAATTTGTCCGCCGCATTACGCCTTTGTCGAAATGTCCAAGATTGGTAAACGTTTCAAAGTCGGTTGTTTCGGCAAAACCGAAGTTGTGCGGATTGACGCTGAAAATGTCGTACATCAGCACCCATTTGTCTTCGCCGATACGTTTCCAGACGTTGGGGGCTTCGCAGGCGCGCGGCTCAAAGTCAACCTGTTCGGGACGATAGACGTAGCCGCCGCTGATTTTGTCGGAGAACGCCATTTTGATGCCGCCCGGGTTTTCCTGCGCCACGTACATCATGCAGAAACGTCCGTCGGGTAGGGGAGTAATGTCCGCATCAAGCACCTGTTTGGTTGTATCGGGATAGTTGAAAAGCAACTCCGGACGAGTGAGCAGCGTCGTGAAATCGTTGTCCGTGTAGGCGTAGTAGAGCTTTGTTTTTCCGTTTCCGCCGAGCCGCATGGTGAAATAGAGCATCATTTTGTCTTCTTCGGGGTCGTAGATGGTTTGCGGCGCCCAGGCGCAGGCAACATCAAGGTCGGGAAACAAATCCTGAACAATCACATTGCTGCGCGTCCAGTGAATCAGGTCGAAAGACTTCATCAGCACAAAGCCGCGATTGTTGCCCCAGCCGTATTTTTCGTCACGTTCCCATTTCGTTGTGCGATAGCCTGCTTCTTTGCCGTAGATGTGCAAATCGGTCATTGCAAGATAGAAAGCGCCGTCTTTTCCGCGCGTGATATGCGGGTCGCGGATGCCTTTTTGCTGCGCAATCGTGTCGCCGCTGATAACCGGTTTGCCGCCATTGACGTCGGTAAACGTGTATCCGTCGTCGCTTAATGCGAAATACAGACTGTGCGTGTCGTCTTTGAAGTAAGTAAGCAGGTAAGCCGACATCAAATCCACTCCTTCCGACGTCATTTGTATTCGTTTTATTGAGCCGTCGGGATTGTGATACAGCTTGTCAATACAGACCGAGCGGCTGTAACTTCCGCCGTCGGTTTGGATTCCTCCATTGTGATAGATGAAATACCATTCATCCTTAAATTCGACGATAGCCTGATGATTGGTGTTGCTGTTGCCGGCAATTTCATTCAAAATACCTTTGTAGCTGTAAGTTCCGTTAATCGTTCCGGACACGGCATAAGCGATTTTTTCGGGAAATCCGGTTGCGTACGAAAGATAGTATTTGCCGTTGTATTTGTGTATCCAGGGCGCTTCGGTAAACGAAAAACCGTCGAATTTTATCTGCTTTATTTCGCCGTCAATCTCAATCATATTTTCCTTTAATTTCGCATAATAACACTCGCGATTGCCCCAGAAAAGCCATGCCTGACCGTCGTCGTCAATGAAAACAGCGGGGTCGATACATGCCCATGAATGTTTCGACGCAAAACAGTCCTTATTGGTCAGCAAGGGTTTTCCCAAAGCGTCTTTGTAAGGACCTTCGGGACGGTCGGCAACCGCTACGCCGATGCCCGAAGTGTTGGTACTGATATACCAGTAATATTTTCCGTTGCGTTCGATAGCCTGTCCCGCGTAGGCGTCGCCGCTCTTTGCCCACGCAAAATCGGTTATTCGCAACGGCACGGGATATTCCGTCCGGTTTTTCAGGTCGGTGGTCGAGAAGACCAGCCAGTCTTTCATCTTATAACCCTTTTGTCCGCCCGCAAAATCGTGTCCCGTGAACAGCCAAAGCGTATCGCCTTTGACCAGCGCGGCAGGGTCGGCAGTGTAATGATGCGTGATTATGGGATTGCCGCCGGACTGGAAATAATAGCGGTCGTGCGGTTCCACCGGTTGCAGCAGCGACGCAGGAACGCCTCCCCAGCGGGCGTGCAAACGGCGGGCTTCTTCCCTCGTGATGCCGATTACGCTACCGTGACGGGGATTGAAATTCTTGGTAAACGATTCGGGTTTGGAAGTGAAACCGAACAAATCCGTGCTGCGTTGAAACTCATACTTACCGCTTGTGTAAAGGTCGTACATCAGGATATATTCGTCCGAATCGTTCAGTTTGAAAATGCTTGAGCCTTCCACTCCTGTCGAAGTATCGGCGTAAGCGTCCAAATAGCTGTAATCTTCTTTCCATGTGCCTTGCAGCGATTTGGCGGTTGCCTGTTGTATGCCGTTTTTAATCTCCTTTCCGTTTTTGTCTTTGGTATTTCCCTTGTAAAAGAAATGATACAGGCCGTTTTTGTAAATAATATCGCCGTCGATGCCGCCGTACTTCGGGCTGAACATCAGTTGAGGCTCTTTCTCAAAACCGGTGAAATCTTTGTTGGCATAAGCCGAATAGAAATCAAGTTTATTGTCACCGTGAAAACGGACGGTGAAGTAAACCAGGTATTTTTTGACTTTCGGGTCATAAACGGTTTGCGGCGCCCAGACCCATTTTACATTGCCGAACTTTTTCGGATATGCTTTGGCAAGGTCGATAATGCTGTGCGTCCAACGGGTTAAATCGCCGGAACGCAGCATCACAATACCCGGATTACTGTCCCATCCGTTTTTGAAGGTAAACATATCGGTGGCAACCATATAAAAAGTTTTACCGTCCTCGCCGCGCAGGATATGCGGGTCGCGGATACCGCCGGTCTGCGATATTTCATCGGACGGAATGACGGGCTGATTGTTGTTCAGGGCGAACCAGTTGACTGCATCGGCGCTGACGCCGAAACGAAGCTGTTCCTGTTTATTTTTGTCGCCGGAGCCTTCGAAATAAGCGAACAGATAACCGGCGTACTCCGGCTCTTCCGCTTTCAGAGCGCTTGCCGAAAATAATATGCCGGCAGCGAAAAATCCTGCTGATAGGATGATTGTTCTTACAAATAATTGATACTTTTTCATTTCTGTTTTTAAATTTTATTTCACGAAACTAACATCCTCAACATGTTCGCCGATGTAGAACCGCGCCATGTCGGCAGTCTTGTACCATGCAGGTTTGTCGGGCATATCGTCGGAGATGACTTGCCCGTTGATTCGCAGGTTTTCGAAGCGGATGTTTTTTATTTTCCGTTCGGCGTCATATCCGGTAATGAGGGAGAGTTCGGCGTTCTGTCCGGTGTATGTGATGTCTTTGAACAGCACATTTTCGATGCCCC
>JAITAH010000397.1 GCA_031284225.1 Dysgonamonadaceae bacterium
TATACAATCAAATAGTAAGTTTCATTTGGGGCATTGCCGACGACTGCCTGCGGGATGTTTATGTGCGCGGAAAATACCGCGACGTGATATTGCCGATGACAGTTATCAGGCGTTTGGATGCGGTTTTGGAGGATACAAAAGAGGAGGTGTTGAAGATGAAGGCTACGCTCGACAAGGCGAAAATTGTGAATCAGGACGAGGCATTGTGCAACGTCGCCGGACAGTCGTTTTGCAATAAGTCGCCTTTTCGACTGAAAGACCTCACGAGCCGCGCAACTGCTCAAAAACTGAAAACAGACTTCATTGCCTATTTAGACGGCTTTTCGCCAAACGTGCAGGAAATTCTCGAAAAATTTAAGTTCCGCAATCAGATTGATACGATGGTGGAAGCCGAAATTCTGGGCGCTGTGATTGAAAAATTTGTGTCGCCGACTATCTATCTGTCGCCCCGTTCCGGTGCTGAACGATGTGGGCGGAGTTAAACTTCCCGCACTCGACAATCACACTATGGGAACTGTTTTTGAGGAACTGATTCGCCGATTCAACGAGGAAAACAACGAAGAGGCGGGCGAGCATTTCACGCCCCGCGATGTGGTTGAATTGATGGCTGACCTGATTTTTATACCTGTCGCCGACAAAATAAAAGACAACACATATTCGGTTTATGACGGCGCAAGCGGCACGGGCGGTATGCTTACCGTTTCGCAGGAACGGCTATTGAAACTTGCCGCCGACAAGCGTAAAAAGGTTTCGATACACCTTTTCGGGCAGGAAATCAACCCCGAAACATACGCCATCACGAAAGCCGACATGCTGCTCAAAGGCGAGGGCGGCGAGGCGGACAATATCGCTTACGGCTCGACGCTTTCGAGCGACGCCTTTCCCCGTCGGCAGTTCGATTTTATGCTGTCGAATCCGCCTTACGGCAAGGCTTGGAAGACCGACGCTGACAAAATGGGCGGCAAAAAAGGCATACTCGACGCACGTTTTGTAACGCCGTTTGCCGACGACGCCGAATATCAGATGTTGCCGCGAGTGAGCGACGGACAGATGCTTTTCCTGCTCAATAATGCGGCAAAAATGAAAGAAACGACCGAACTTGGCAGCCGTATAGTGGAAGTTCACAACGGCTCGTCGCTTTTCACAGGCGACGCAGGGCAGGGCGAAAGCAACGCTCGCCGCTATCTGATTGAACGCGACCTTGTTGAAGCGATTATTACCCTCCCCGAAAATATGTTCTACAACACCGGCATCGGCACTTACATCTGGGTTTTGAGCAACCGCAAGGAAGAATGCCGAAAGGGGAAAATCCAACTCATTGATGCTACTTCCCTGAAATCGCCCTTGCGGAAAAATCTCGGCAAAAAGAATTGCGAGTTTACTGCTGAAATACGCGAACAGATAATGGCGTTGTTCCTCAATTTTGAAGAAACTGAAAACAGCAAAATATTCAACAACAGCGACTTCGGTTATTGGAAAATAACTGTTCTGCGTCCTCTCAAAGACGAAAAAGGGCTACTCATTTCCGACAAAAAAGGCAACCGTCAGTCAGACAAGGAATTGACGGATACCGAACAGATTCCTCTCAATTATGATGGCGGCATTTCGGCTTTTTTCAAAAAAGAAGTTTTGCCATACGCACCCGATGCGTGGATTGACGAAACAAAAACACAAATCGGTTATGAGATAAGTTTTACAAAACATTTCTATAAGCCGTTAAAGTTGAGGATTTTAAGTGAGATTGCTGCCGATATTCGGGCTTTGGAAGCCGAAACAGACGGACTGCTCAATAATATATTAAATGACTAATAATTATAACTTTATGGATATTATCAAACAATATAACGAAGAATATAAACAGTGGCTTAACGATTTGAAACAAAGAATCAGAAACAGTCAGATTAAAGCCTCTGTCCATATTAATACCTCAATACTTGAATTATATTGGAGTATTGGCGCAGACATTGTTGAAAAACAGGCAGAGGCAACGTGGGGAAGTGGAATCATCAAAAAGTTAAGTGCGGATTTGCGAAGCGAATTTCCTCACCTGAAAGGTTTTTCTGAAACTAATTTGCGATACACGAGAAGATTCTATTTGTTTTATAATCAAAAGAATATAATTCAGCACCAAGTTGGTGCTATTTCCCATCAGTCAATTATTAGCGAAAGCGAGAATAAAAAGAACGTCCCAATTCAGCACCAAGTTGGTGCTGAAAGTACTGCATCAAATATTATTGGTACTGTTCCGTGGCGACACCATATTGAGATACTGAACAAATGCAAATCCTTCAATGAAGCAATGTTTTATGTTCAGAAAACCGTTGAAAATGGTTGGAGCAGAGCCGTACTGATGCACTTTATTGAGGCAGACTTGTATTCAGCACAGGGCAAATCCATTACTAACTTTTCCCGTTTGTTGCCGGAGCCGCAAAGCGACCTTGCAAATGAAATTATAAAAGACCCCTACAATTTTGACTTTGTTACGCTCACGGAGCCTTACAAAGAGCGCGAACTCGAAGACGCACTTACCGAAAACATCACAAAATTTCTGCTTGAACTTGGGCAGGGATTTGCATACGTCGGGCGACAAGTGCCTGTGAAAGTCGGCGAATCGGAACGGTTTATTGATTTGCTGTTCTATCATTTGGATTTGCGCTGCTATGTGGTAATTGAGTTGAAAGCCACAAAGTTTGAGGCTGAATTTGCAGGAAAACTCGGTATGTATGTCGCTGCAATCAACCATCAACGTAAAAAACCGAGCGATAACCCCACCATTGGAATGATTATCTGTAAGACAAAAGACAATATCGAAGTGGAATATTCGCTCGAAAGCAGCAGCCAACCCATCGGCATTTCTGAATACCAACTGTCGAAACTGTTGCCCGAAAATTACAAATCGGCGTTGCCAAGCATCGAAGAAATTGAGGAGGGACTGAAAGGATGAAACCATACCCGAAATACAAAACAACAAATATCCCGTGGTTACAGGAAGTGCCGGAAGGATGGGAAGTGATAAGTTTAAGAAAATTTCTTATACCTATTAGTGAAAAGAATCAGCCTCAAATGCGCCTATTATCGGTTGTGCGAGAAAGAGGTGTTATAGAACGAGATATAGAAAATGATGATAATCACAATGTCATTCCCGAAGATTTAAGCAATTATAAAGTTGTCAAAAGAGGACAATTTGTAATGAATAAAATGAAGGCGTGGCAAGGCTCTTATGGCGTTTCAGATTACGATGGAATTGTTAGTCCTGCTTATTATGTTTTTGATTTACAATTTGGAAACAAAAAATATTTTCATTATGGTTTGAGAAGTCGTTTCTTTATTGATTTATTTGCAAGATTTTCAATAGGAATTAGGACTGACCAATGGGACTTGCCAATTCAAAAAATTAAAGAAATCCCTGTTCCCTTTCCCCCTTTATCAATCCAAGCCCAAATTGTCAATTTTTTGGACACCAAAGTTTCTGCTATCGACCGCCTGATTGATGCGAAGCGGCGGCAGATAGAGTTGCTCAAAGAATGGAAACGAGCGGCGATAAATGAAGAATTATCAGCGAATTACGCTAATTCACGCGAAAATTTAATTAGCGAAAATTCGCGCAATTCGCGGACAAAAATTAAAAATGTTCCGCTAAAAAGATTACTTGCAGAGCCATTGCAATATGGTGCAAATGAATCGGGCAAAGAATATAATGAAAATTTGCCACGATATGTTCGTATTACAGATATTACTCTTGACGGACAATTAAAATC
>JAITAH010000401.1 GCA_031284225.1 Dysgonamonadaceae bacterium
AGCAATTCCGCCGAAGGTCAGCGCCGGAAGATTCAACAATTGAAAAATATAATCCAAATCTACCGCCTGCAATGAAACGCGGAGTTGGTCGGAAGCGTTTCCGGAAGCAATTCCCTCCATGTTGATTTTTTGCCGGTGATGGCGTGCCTCAAAACCATCGATGCGCAGGCGTCCCTCCCGGTAGTCGATGGCCGTAGGCGAAAGCGTCCAGATCGAATCGTTAAATATCATCTCGGAGGGTTGAATCCGGACAGAAGCAGATAAAGGATATTTCCCTTCCTGATAAGACAGTTGAGTGGTAAAATCGAGTTCCCCTCTGTTTTTTGAATCATTATCGCCGTTCCACCGTATCGACGACGCAATCGAATCGTTTAAAGCTTTGATGCGGGCGGACAAAAGCAGGTTGACGCCTTTTCGTTTTAACTGGGTTCCGTCGAATTTCAGCTCCACCGCGTCGTTTTCATTCGTCAAACCCACCGTACTGTTTTCGATGACTAAGGCGCCGCACTTGAAAAGGGGAAAAACGCCGTCCAACCGGAAACGGTTTTGCCGGTAATTGTATTCGCCGGTAATTTGCGAAGGCTCGTAAATCGTCAGCGGCAAATCCAAAACCGTCGATAGATCCTGCGTATCGTTGATCGTAAAAGACCAGTAAAAATCCGTATTTTCCACTACTGGGGACGAAACGGCCGGAAGCAACGACGGCAAATAAGCGGACGCCATCTGTTCCAAGGCGCCGGCGATGGCCGGAAGCGAAAAACGCCCATCGACGGTTCCTGTCAGGAGGTTAGATCGGATTTCCAATCGTTTTTGATTTTCATCGTCCGTCGCTCTAACAAACAGCGTATCCATGGAATAAACGCCTGCGCTGTTGGAAAATACGAGATTGCGAAACGACAGGCTTCCCGCCAGATTGTCCGGACGATCGCCCGTAAAGCCAGCGTCCACCTGAAATGAAAGTTTCGGATTCCGATATTTTTTCGTCCAATGCAATTGGTCGAGCAATAAATTCGTCGCTTCGGCCGAAAAATTAAACTGCGAATCTTTGCCTTTCAATGTGAAAGACCCGTTCGCCGCCAGCCGGCCGGCCGGACTGTCGGCAGTCAGCGAGCCTTTAAAACTGTTTGCCGTAAAATCTCCTGAAAACCCGATATTCTCGTACCGGTACGCTTTATAATCCAATTCGCCGACCAGCGCTTCGACGGTTCCTTCCCAATCTTTTCCGTTGACTAATGCGGTATTCAGATTGACTTCAAACCGCGCCGTTCCCCAGTCGTCATTGGCCAGCAGTTTTTTAACGTCAATACCGGTCGTAGCTAATTTTCCCGCCAAAAACGGGAAATGATCTTTTCCGAACCGAACATCCGCCTGCAAATTTCCCACTTCGGTTTGCAAGCGGACAGTCGCTTTCAGCTGATTCAACAGCCCTTCCACTTCCCCTTGCAGGGAAACCGCGCCCAAGCGTAGCGCCGGTTCGGGCAGCGGCGTCGGTTTTGGACTGAAACTGTTCGCCAGTGCTTGAATACCCTCCACGGTAATGTATGAATCCAAAATTCGGCTGTTCATATAAATGCGCGACCGGTCGTCCGCATTCAGGTGGAGCGCCGTAGCGTCGAATGCCAGACGGAACTGATTGTCCGACGATATCAGGAAGTCCGTGAGCCGGAGAGTATCCAGACTGCCCGCAACCAGCCCCTGCATTTCCAGCAGCCGGTCGAATCGACGGAACACCGGGGACAGAGCGTTAATATCTTCCGGGCGTATTTGCGACGGTTCGATGTGCAAACTGAATTGCAGGCTGTCCGCCCAATGTTCGCCAGGAGGAAACCGGCGATAGTTGACGGCTATCTGCGTCAGATACAAAGCCGATTGAGGCAACTTGAGCGTCAATTGCCGGATATTCGCTTTCTGCGAACCGGCCGACAGATCGAACGCCAACTGCCGGATATCCAAACCTGATTGTTCTACCGCGCTCAGGCGTTGTACCACTACCGACAGGGAATCGTTGGTACAGTGTTTTACGCGGATTTTACCGGTAATATCCCGCCAATCCAGATCGGACGGATGGAACCGTCCCGAGGTAGTCGTCGCCGTTTTCACCCGGTAAGAAACGCGTCCTTTCCTTAACGATAAATCGTTAATATGCAAATCAATATTTCCCTTCGGAGCGTTTTCGTTCCGGAAAGCGTCGATCAGATATTGAATATTCAAGGGAGCGTCCGGCGCCGGACGACTGAGATGCAAAACAAACGAATGGAACTGCACCGAACCGAACCGGAAGCGTTTTTGAAACAACGGAAGAAACTCAAATCCCGCGGCAACGCGTTTGGCATACAACAGGGTATCTCCTTGCCGGTCTTCCAGATACACATCCTTTAATATTAACCGATTAAAGGGACGGAAATCGACCTGCCGGATTTCAATGTTTGTCCCAATTCTATCTTCCAGATACCCGGCCGCCGTTTGAACTACTTTTTGCTGAAAATAGGGGATTTGCAATAACGTAACAGGCAATCCGTAAAAAACGGCCGCCCCAATTACTACTATCCAGACGATATATTTCCGTATTTTCATACCGGCTGCAAAGGTACTTAAAATCAAAGCAAACCTTTAAAAAGGAATCATTTTTTTATGATTTATTGGCCAAATTTTTCAAGAGCGGCATTGGTTTAGATGTGATAAACCGTGCTTAATTTACCCGTTAGTAGAATTAAAAAAGAGATAATATAATTAACAAAAAAGTTGTGTGTCAATAAAATAAGCATTATGTTTATAGTGTAAATGCAAATATAATTTATAAAAGATGCACAACTTGGCAGCAAATTTCGGTAAAATGCTGGATGAAAGGCTACTGTGCTTCCCAAGACCGCTATTACTACATGTACCGATGCGAAGCAATCAAAAAGGCTATCAACCGCAATGCTATCTGTTCAGAAAATTAAGGAAAAGAGTGGAAACACTGTTCTCTCAATGGAACGACCCGTTTGTGCTGTTAAGAAACTACGCCAAAGATGTGGCTGGTATTTTCATCCGCATATTGGCTAAAATAACGTCAATCACGGTGTTACAGTATATGAACAAAGTAGATAACAGACCCATTGGTCAGATTAAACATGCTTTATGTTAATTCCGCCAACGGGTTATCTTTATGTTTACCGTCTTGTAAAACTAACAAAAACAAGTTTATTTACCTTCATATTTTAGAAACACACGAAAGAGATAAAGGCACACAATTCCAAAAGTATATCGAAAAAACAAAGCAAACATCTTGTTTTCAATCGGATGACTATATGCGTCGTTATAAGTCATCCTTTAACCGGAAATATGCTTAATTTTGTTCTCGTATTT
>JAITAH010000011.1 GCA_031284225.1 Dysgonamonadaceae bacterium
ACAACAGCGCAATAATTACCACAAAGATAGTCCGGGAAATCAAATCCCGGGCTTTTCTCTTATTATCCTATGATTTAAAAAATAAAGATCTCAAACATTCTGCTAAATAAATGTTTTTAAACATATTTTATTTCTTTTTGTTTTCTAACATATATATTATCTTTGCCAATTCAGGACAGCACAGAACAGTATGATGTAATGTGGTTGCTAAACATAAAGAATATAATGCGAAATATAAACAATTAAAAAAAAGAATGATCATGAAACGGATTTTTACATTATTAACATTAGTAGCAGTATTTGCTTCTTTTACGGCAAATGCTCAAATCACCAAGGCATCCGTTTGGGCGCCAACGTCAGACAACACGAATTACTTCATCTATGGAGGTAATTACAAAAACACTGTGCAGGCAGGAGTTACTATCACTCAATTGCATAAAGGCTGGCCGGATGCTACCAAACCGACGCCGGCAATTGGTGATTACAAATTCCCGCATTGGAAGCTCTTGTGGCATTTCAACGACTTGAAAGATAACAAAAACAATCTTGATCCGGCCGACGATGTAGCCACCACCTACTTCAAAGTTGCGTCTATTGCCGACGGAAACGATATCTATTGGACAGCTCACGCAAGCGATCCGGAGGTAACTCTGGCAAAAACGGTTGCAGCGTCTCATCTTCCCACAAGAAATGGAATTTTCTTTGCCGGTGTTGATGCAGATGGCGGCAAGCACGCCCAAGGGGTCATAAAGGATAAAGACTGGCTTCGACTTCAATCTTATCAAGGGGGAGGAAACGCTCTGCTTGTAGAATCGGTAAACGATTTTCTGGATTTTCTAAGCTGTGGAAAAACAATAAAAGAGCGTGTTCGTAGCGGAACGGATCCCGATTACACATTTTCTGCAAACACACTGATGGAAAATTTCTTAGTAACAGATTCCGCTTCCGTTTTTGCAGTAAAAACGGCTGATGGCGACAATGCTCTCGCGTTTTATCCCGGTAAATTTGACAAAACAGACTTGCGTCTTGCACTCCAATTCGATTCTTCGTATGTCAGTTCCGATATTACGCTCAAACTGTTGCAAGTAAGCAAAGGAACTTCCGGAAAAAATATGACCTACAAAATGGTAGTGTCGCTCATGCCGCCGATAAGCGGCTCTGCTTACAACTTTTTAAATATAGGTTCTGCCCCTTTTGTAGCTAATACCGGATGCGACAAAGTGGACAGTTTATCGTATGGTGAAACTGGTCCGAACCGCTACGTAATTGAAAATATTTTTGCAGCACAAGGTGATGCAGCTAATATGACCGCAACAACTACAATCAATGTAGCAGAACTGATTAAAACGAAAAATCCCGACTTTACGATCAATGATTTTTCAAAGAAACGGATCATTATTGCTATCATCGGTGAAGCAAGTGAAACGGCTCCGAATGGCACGCATCACCCAATCATCGCTCTCGACGATATACAAGTGAGCTATTGGATTGACTGGTATAAAGCCACCAATTCCGGATTAGAAGTGAACGGAGGAAACCCGCCAACAGCTATCCGAGACATAACGGCTTCTACTACAAAAGTAATTGGCCAAAAAGGACAAATCATAATATCCGGAGCAAAGGCCGCTGTAACAGTGTATAATCTGACCGGACAAAAAGTAGGAACATTGTTCAATAAAGGCAATCAATCCATTGCTGTTCCGGCAGGTATTTATTTGGTCGCAGAACCCAATCAGCCGACGGTTAAAGTGGTTGTGAGATAAGAAATCATTCAAAAAAAGAACTTTTTGCACAGCAAATGCAAAAAGTTCTTTTTCTAAAACAATTATATAACTTTAAAGGTAATTAACATGAAACAAAAACAATTAAAAAAAGGGAGTATGTTGCTGCTCTGTGCAGTCGTGCTTTTTTTCGTGTCCTGTATTGATGGATACAAGGACGATGTGATTTGGACATCCAAGGTAAAAAACATCACGCTGGAATCGCCCGCAGGCGATAAAATAACCGTTAAATTCAGTGCGGACGGTTCCGAACAAACCATTGAGTGGCCTCTTGTGCCGGGCGCCGGCGGTTATTTGGTTTCCGTCTATAACGTGGACGATCCCGACAATCCGTTTCCTGTCGGCGAAGAAAATCAAGTAGTGGACGGCATATCTGTGAAACGTGCATCCATAGAAGATACGCGCTATAAAGTAGTGATTAAAGCGTTGGGCAATCCAAAGAACAATAACCAGGAGGCGCCAACCGCTACGGAAAAGCAATACAACAATATGTTGGCTGTTACTGCGATTCTCCCATCCGGAACCAACTTGACGGACTATTTTACTACTAATCCTATTCCCGCAAGCACAACGGAATTGTGTTATGAATTGGTAGCCGGCGGCAACTATACGATGACCGGTAATGTATCCAATGGTTTGACATCGGTAACTTTCCGCGGGGACAAAGTGGATCATCCGATACTGAACGTAACAGACGGTTCTTTTGTGAACGACGGCGCCGGATTCAAACTAAAATTCATTGATATTGACTACTCAAATTTCTCTGGAACTGCAAGTAATGCGGTTCTTCTCATGAACTCTAATTTAAATGCCGAAATACCACTGTCTGAGGGGGGATATGCCGTTGTGCCTACAACTTCTCCCATTGCTATACAATCGTGCAAAATTACAGGATTAAAATATTATTTATTTCACGATGGCAATAAAAAGTATGCTATCGGCACTCTTCTCATCAAAGATTGTATCATTGGCAGAAGTGTGAATTATAATCAGGCTGAAATACGGTTCCAAGCAGGGATGTTAAAAGATTTTACTATTACTAACAGTACATTGTACAGCGAACAAGCCGACGGAACGAATCGTTTTATTCAAATTTCGGCCGGACATGTGGGTAATGTTAAACCGGCTACGGAAACATGGGCAAACGGAAGTCTGACAATCACCAATTCCACCTTTTATCAAGTGGATAAAACTACTCATTCTTTTAATTCAAACGGAGCATGGCGGCAAGCCGGCGATAAAATAACCATTCAAAAGTGTATTTTCGTCGATTCTTTCAATCAAGAGGCCATACGGCGTTTCCGTTCTTCCAATAGTACGCCGATTTTTACGGGCGGTTATAATTCGTATTGGTACAATGGCGCATTTCCCACCAACGAGGAAACACACGCTCAAGGGGATAACAGCGGCACAATTATCAAAACAGACCCGCAATTGACCTATTTGGGGAATGGCGAGTTTAAATTGGAAGGCTCTGAACAAATAACCGCCCGCACCGGCGACCCGCGTTGGTTACCGGCACAGTGAGATAATGAGGTATTGAAATAAAACATTAAGAATGATCAAATGAAACAAATTAGAAATACAGTATGCTTGTTGGTATGGATGTGCGTATCCTTATCCGCAATGGCACAGCAAGCGCAAACAATAAAAGGAGTGGTGCTGGACGAAAATTCGGAAGCCGTCATTGGCGCTAACGTATCCGTCCCCGGCACAACCATTGGCGCCGTTACAGATACGAACGGTAACTTTAGTCTGAATAATGTGCCTGCCGATCAAAAAACAATCCAGATTTCATATTTAGGTTATCTTACGCAAATAGTAGAGATTGCCGGAAAAACGGATATCCGCATATCGTTAACTCCCTCAGTTTCGGAATTGGATGAAATAGTAGTGGTGGGTTATGGTGCGCAGAAAAAAGCGCACCTGACAGGGGCGGTTGCCACGATAGCCCCCTCGGACATCACCGACCTTTCGGTAACCAGTTTAGCAGCGGCATTGGAAGGTATGGCTGTGGGCGTAAGCGTCAGTCAATCCAGTAACCGCCCGGGCGAACCGGCGCGGATTAATATCCGTTCACAAGGAACGCCATTGTACGTAATAGACGATTATGTGTGTCCGGTAGAAGATGGCGAACAAATGTTTAATAATTTGGATCCCAATATGATTGAAAACATATCCATCTTGAAAGACGCATCGGCGGCTATCTATGGCGCTCGTTCCGCTCAAGGAGTTGTTTTGGTAAAAACCAAACACGGTCATGTAGGTAAACCGAAAATTTCATACACTGGACAATACGGTTATACCGACGAATTTTACCGTTCCAAATTGATGGATTCCTACAATTTTGGGCTTACATGGAATGCAGTACGTGTCGCCGACCCAACACAAGGCACTATCGACCGTCAAAAAGTATTGTTTCAAGCCGACGAATTGGAAGCCATGAAATCACTGAATTATGATTTACTGGACAAATACTGGAGTTCTGCCTTGACACAAAAACACGGCGTCAACGTTAGCGGCGGTAACGAAGGCGCTACTTACTTTGGCGGCATTTCATACATTACACAAGACGGAAACTTAGGTAAAATTGCATACGACCGGTGGAACTATCGCGCCGGTATGGATGCCAAAATCAATAAATGGACAAAAGCCTCGTTGCAAGTCTCCGGCGATTACGGCAATACAACCAAAGCCAACAATAAAGTCGGCGGAACCAATGCCGAAAAGGACTATGTGATATTATTGACTCGCCCGCGTTATGTACCCGAATATGTGGAATATCAAGGAAAACAATTACCCATTGCGCCGTTCGGAATTACCAACGGTCAATTGGAATCGACACAGGTATATCACTACAATGAAATAGAAAACATGGGCAACTTCCTGAAAAATATGCCGCAAAACATGACGGTTAGCGGTTCATTGGAATATGAGTTCGGATGGAGCAAAATCCTTAAAGGATTAAAAATCAAAGGTACCTATTCGAAAAATATCAGCACAACCAAAGACAACGAATACGGATCGGAATATACGCTTTACCGGTTTCCCGACGGAGTCATCGGACGCGGCGGTAGCGGTAATCACTTATATACAGGAACCGAAGGCTATCCGCTCAGTTTCGACAACCTGACTACCGTTACGGTTATCAACGGGAATAGCAGTTATCTCCGCAGGAATATGACTCGTAGCGATAGTTATCAGGCAAATTTTGTTGTTACCTATGCCCGCAAGTTTGGTCTGCACAATGTAAGCGGTTTGTTCACGGTTGAAAAAGCAGAACGGGAAAGCGAAGATGTATGGGGAAATGTGGATTTGCCTTATACCTTTACCAACCATCAATCCAATGGCGCAAGCGGCGAGCAGACTACCGCATTTAACCGCTCGGAATCCGGCGTGTTGTCTTATGTAGGGCGTTTGAATTACTCTTATTCCGATAAATACCTGGCCGAATTTTTGATCCGGTCGGATGCAAGCACCAAATTTGCCCCCGAAAACTATTGGGGAGTGTTCCCATCCGTATCATTAGGATGGATCCTTTCCGAAGAACAGTGGTTTAGAGAAAAAGTAAATTTTATCGACTTTCTTAAGATCCGCGGATCTTTCGGACTTTTAGGACGCGATAATATAGACGCATGGGCTTGGGCGCAATACTATAGCAACGAGGTAATAAAAGGGCCTATCTTTGGCAATAACATCGATCAGAATGCCGGCCCCCACTTCCAATTACCCAGTAATGTACCCAACCGAAACTCTCATTGGGATCAGATATATAAAAGCAATGCCGGTTTAGATATTAATTTCTTAAACAGCCGTTTGTCGGTTAATTTGGATGGGTACTACGACAAAAACCGCGATGTTTTTATGTCGATAAGCAATGCTCCCGACTATCCGACCACAGTAGGGGCAAATGCATCGCCATCCAACTACGGAGCAACAGATAACTTCGGGGTGGAAGTGTCTTTAGGATGGCGCGACAAAATAGGCAAAGACATTAAATATTATGTTAAACTCAACACCGGATACAGCGACAATAAAATTATCACATATCCCTTTTCTAATGTTTCTACCCGTGCATTGGATGCTGTAGTAGCAAATGAACGCTCCGACCGCGGTTTGTGGGGTTACGAATGTATCGGTATGTTCCGCACTTATCAGGATATTGCCGAATTTTTTGCCGAAAAAAACCTCATCACTTATATGGGAAAAACACAAGCCGACGTTCATCCGGGTATGTTGATTTACAATGATGTACGCGGTTCACAAAAATCAGATGGAACGTATTACGCTCCCGGCGATCCCAACGACCCGGAAGGTAACAAGATAGATGGGAACGACCGTATCAAAATATCCAACCGCAGCAACAATATTTATGGTTTTACGCTTAACTTCGGAGGCGAATATAAAAATTTATCCATCAGCGCACAACTCGGCGCCAGTTGGGGCAGTTACACAATGATGCCGACACAGGCCATTAGCAACAAAAGCGTTGTTTCCACCGCTTCGGGTTACGATGTAATGCAATATACCAACTTGCCATCGTTTTGGACAGGAAACATGTTTGTCTATGAAGATGTTTTGGATGCACAAGGCAGGATAGTCGCCCAGCAGAATCGCGATGCAATCTATCCCAACCTGCGATTTGCCGATGTCAATTCAAGCGCCTCTACTTTTTGGCGGGTAAGCAATACGAATGTTATGTTGCGTAACGTTACATTAGCCTATTCGCTGCCAAAACAGTGGGCAAAAGCGATCGGCATCGAAAATTGTAGAATTAATATTACCGGACAAAACCTGTTGGATTTCTACAATCCCTATCCTGACAAATTTATGAGTCAAAATTCCAGCTATAGTGTATATCCCACTTTGCGGAAATTTACGATGGGATTAAATGTTTCATTTTAAAAAGAATACAGCAATGATTAAGAAAATAAATATTTTAGCTTTAAGTGTTGTCGCAATGGCAAGCGCTTTTGTATGGACAGGATGCAGCGACGAATTTTTACGGGAAAAGAAAGATTACAACCATCTTTCTCCCGATATATACAATGATTATATCGGCGCAAAAATGAGAGTAGAAGATATCTACCTGCGCTTGTTGCCGAATGCCAATGACGGATTCACATACAGAAGTCCGAGCGGGGGCAAATCCGACATTCAGTCGCAATCTACCGAAGAATTTTCCGGACTTTCCAGTTATGTACATCCCGATGTAGTAATAACTACCTCCAGTAATCTGAGCGACTGGTTTCATGTCAGCAAAGCAACAAGTGGCGGCCCTTGGGGCGAAATACGCAACTGCAACGATGTTCTCGAAGGAATATCTGCCAGTACGTTGGCAGAAGACCAAAAACACGAACTGATGGGGCAAGTATATTTCTTTCGCGCTTGGCAATATTACATGCTGGTAAAAACCTACGGAGGCGTACCTATCATTGATAAGGTGCAAATAACCGATGTCAGTCAGGCCGAAAATCTGGCAGTACCCCGTGCCACTACCAAAGCATGCGTTGATTTTATTTGCGAAGATTTAAAAATAGCCGCCGGCATGTTGCCGGAAAAATGGGGCAGCAACGATTTCGGACGCATCACCCAAGGCGCCGCTTTAGCTTTGGCCGGACGCGCACGACTACTCTACGCCAGTCCGCTCTTCAACCGTGCAGACGATGTTAACCGCTGGCAAGCCGCTTACGACGCCAATCAAGCAGCAATAGAAGCATTGCAGGCAGGAGGTTTCGGTTTAGCCTATCCGGGTGGCGTAGGAATTAATGCGGCCGGATGGTCAAAGATGTTTTCCGACTACAACAGTTCCGAAGCCGTATTTGTAACACTCTATAACCGGGTACACGATGACAACGCTTCGCACGAAATTTACAGGAACAACCATCGGGAACAAAGTTTACGCCCATCCAACGCCGCAGGAGCTGGAACCAATACCGGAATGAGCGCTAATTCACTGATGGTGGACTTATTCCCTATGGCAGACGGAAAAAAACCGACAGAAGTAGGAGCATACAACTACAGCCCCTTAAAAATCTTCCTGAACCGCGACCCGCGTTTTTATCGCACCTTTGCTTTCCCCGGCGTATATTGGCGGTTTGAAGGCAATCCGTTAACCTGGACAGGAGCTATTCCGTCCAATGCCGTTTACAACGGAGCCGATTACGTTTTGTGGAATTATTCGTGGTATGTCGATGCCGACAAACAAGCCGATGAAAACCTGAGCGGTTACGGATCCGACATGTTGGGACAAAACTATAGAGGCGTCTATGTCCGCAAGCGTTCCAACGATTTTGATATCACAACGCCTACTCCTGTTTGTCTGTATCGCTGGCCTTCCACTGCCGCCGAAAATCGTCAGGGACCCTTTGGCGAAGGCGCTATGCCCCACATGGAAATCCGGTATGCCGAAGTATTATTGAACCTTGCCGAAGCGGCTTGCGGCATTGGCCGTCCCACAGAAGCCATACAAATATTGAAAGATATTCGGGCACGCGCCGGTTACAGCACGGAAATAGCGGGAGCCGACTATGGGCTGGACGTTGCTACGCTGACAGCCAACCGCGGTAAATTATTCGGAGCTATCTTATACGAACGTCAGCTCGAATTGGCTTACGAAGGCAAGCGTTTCGACGATATGCGCCGCTGGCTGCTTTGGGATGGCGGCGTGAATTTCAGCCAAGTAGAAGGGGCGCCAAGTTCATGGGCGCTGACCGGCTTTGGCGGCAATACCTGTTCATATTTGGGCGTAGAACCTTTCAACGGGAAACGCCGGGATAACATCGAATTCCATGCTAAAGCGACCGCCCCGGAAGCCACCGGGCAAGACCCGATTGCAGCCAATCGTCCGGAGCCTTTGGATCTGAAAAAAGATTTAAGTACGCAATCCGGCAATTTGGCTACTTTCTACGACAGCTACCTGACCCGCAAGGTACGCCGAGGCGATGAAGCAGATAAAGTGGTTACTTTCCTGCCGAAATATTATTTCATCGGCCTTTCCAGCGGCGCTCAAACCAACAATATTACGTTGTTACAAACCATCGGGTGGGCAGACGTCGTGCACGGTAACATTAACGGTACTTACGACCCGCTGTCCGAAGCCGAATAAAGGAATGTTCAAAAGCGCTTTCAAAGCATAGAGATCGGATGGTGTCAGAAAAGTCAGGAATCATCGTCGTGGTAATGACGAACTCCTTGCTTTTCAGACACTTTCCACGATCAACTTTGGGCGCCTTTTATCCTTTCAGGCTGAGAATACAATACTTTCAAAAAACCTGTTAACAAATATTCCATTTTTTGTATCTTTACGAAAAAAGAATAAAAAAACAGGATAACATCAAAAATAATAACGCCATGTCATCAAAAATTGAATCCGCCATCAATGCCGTGGATGCCGCATTGCCCGCCTACCTGACGGTCGAAAACACCCGTCAGGAAAGAAACAAGTTATTATACGCTCCCACAACCGGAATGATGGATACCGACCTAATGGTAAAGGAATATGTAAAAGGCGCTTGAGGAGCAACCAGTCCGCAATACAAAGAAGTGTATCACATTAAGTTTGAAAACAAAAAATATAGTGTAATTCAAAAATGTTACTCTATTTAGACACTTTCGATTATCCGGACAAACTCCCACTTGCAAGTTTACGTCGCCCACATCGAGAAACACTTTTTCATGCAGAACAATTTTTACAATTACACCTCATTTAAATAAAAAAACTATATCCGAAACGGATATGTTTACACAAAAAACTAACAAATTATCATTATGGCAAAAAGATTTTATTATTTAATTATCAGCCTGTTAATAACAGGATCGTACGTTTTTGCGCAGAACCCCGAATCCGGACAAATTCCCCCGCATCCACCGCGGCTACCCGAAGTTGACATCCCTGCATTTCCCGGTGCATGGGGCGCCGGCATGTTCACCCAAGGTGGACGAGGCGGCAAAGTCATCGCCGTAACAAATCTTAACGATAGCGGTCCGGGCAGTTTACGCGCCGCGCTCGAAACGGAAGGACCGCGCATCGTCGTATTCCGCGTTGCGGGTACCATCAAGATCAACGAAGATCTCAACATCCATCATCCCGACATTACCATTGCAGGTCAATCGGCGCCCGGCGACGGTATTTGTATCGCCGGTACGCTTAACATCAACACATACAACGTCATCATCCGGCACCTGCGCGTACGGCGAGGCGTTCCTGTCGGCGGACAGGGCGACGACAATATTGGAGGCAATCCGGCCCATCACATCATTATCGACCATTGTTCGACCAGTTGGGGCATGGACGAAAACATCTCACTGTATCGACACATGCGACCTTCCCACGATGGACGCACCCAAATCAAAGATGCCGCCGAAAACATTACCATCCAGTGGACGATTTCCAGTGAAGCGCTCGACGCCCGCGGCCACGCCTTCGGTGGCACTTGGGGAGGAAAACCTTCTACCTTCCATCACAACCTTTTTGCCTGCAACACGGCACGAAACCCATCCATCGGCATGTCCGGCGCGTTTGATTATCGCAACAATGTCGTTTTCAATTGGCGTCATCGCACGATGGACGGCGGCGACGAAACCTCGCTCATCAACGTCATTAACAATTACTACAAGCCCGGTCCCGCCACCAACGAAAACATGCGTGCCGTATTTGCCCGCATCGAATCGCGCAGCATGTACTCGCCCGGCAGCGCATGGGCCGAAGGCGATTGGTACGCTAAAGCTCCCAATCGTCCCGGTAAATGGTATGTCGCCGGCAACGTCATGGATGGCAATGAAGAAGTTACCAACAACAATTGGGCAGGCATGCGTGGCCCTGAGCAACTTGCCCGTGTAAACACACCGTTTGAAGGTTGGCCTGTCGCACCCCACGAAACCGCCACAGACGCCTTCAAATCGGTACTGGCAAAAGTGGGCGCCACGCTACCCAAACGCGACGCCGTCGATACGCGCGTTATCGAAATGGTTCGCTCCGGAAAGCCATTGACCGAAACCGGAATCATTAAAGATATTTCAGAAGTAGGCGGTTATCCCGCCCTGACTTTCGATCCCGCCAAACTCCCCGCCGATAGCGACGACGACGGAATGCCCGACGCTTGGGAAATCAAATACAACCTTGATCCCAAAAATCCGGCAGACAACGCCCTCGATTCCGACGGCGACGGCTATACAAACGTCGAAGAATACCTCAACAACACCCATCCCCGCGAAAAAATCAACTATCGTAACTTGGGAAACAACATCGATACCATCAGCGGACAATAAGGTTACAGGCATGTATTTCGAAGCTATTTTACAAAACAGGTTTTTATTTTTTTTATAATTCTATTAATCAATTAGTTAAATAGAAATCGTATCTATTAAAACAATTAACATGTTTTTAAACATATTCGTTAAAAGAAATAGATATAAGTTTTTTTATATTTTTGTCGAGTAGAACAGAACAGCACAGGACAATGTGCATAATATAACAGCAATTCGGACATAAAAAACATGAAACAACCAATGGCAAAAAGATTTTATTTTTTAGTGATCACCCTGCTTACAGCAGGATTGTGCGCCTTTGCGCAGTATCCCAAAATTACCTCGGAAGTAGCCGCTCAATCCGGCGAACTTTTACGGAAAGCCG
>JAITAH010000074.1 GCA_031284225.1 Dysgonamonadaceae bacterium
CCGAAAAGGATTCGGACTTCTCCTCCGGTTAGATATAAGGGAGTAACGGTGAGGTTAGGCAGGCTTTCGACGACGGTCCCCGTCATATTTTCGATTTTCAGATGCAGACGCACAGGCAAGTTGATAATGTTTACGTCCCTGACCTGAATGGAAACAAGCAGACGTTGCGAACCGGGCTGAGCGTAATCTGCCAAAGTCAGGGCATAGGGAGGCATAAGTTGGGGCTGCACATATACGGGATAAGCTGTTTGTGCGTCAACGTTTTTCGTAGCGAATGCGGCGGCCAACGTAAGGAAGAGGATAAGACTCCGTTTTTTCATAATTTGTCGTAAAAACGCTTTAAAAAGGGCACGGGTTTTTACGGGTGTGAAAGTAGTGAAATAAAAATTAATTCTACCATAAAAACGACAAAAATTTACATTGAGAGTGAGAAAAAATAACTTTTACATGATATTCATAGCGGTTAACGCAGCAACTGTCTTTTTATTTTGTTCTCCGGAGGGGTTCAGGGAACCTAAATCAACATGCGGTATCAGAGGCGTTGTTCATTCCTTTAAGCTGACCAAAGCTTGTGTAGATGATATTCGTTTGAGAAACTACGCCAAAGACATGGCTGATATTTTCATCCGCATATTGGCTAAAATAACGTCAATTACGGCGTTACAGTATATGAACAAAAAAATAACAGACCCCATTGGTCAGATTAAACAGGCTTTATGTTAATTCCGCCAACGGGTTTTCCATATTATATTTTTTCCCCGTAGGCCAAATCGCCGGCGTCGCCCAATCCGGGAACAATATAAGCCCGGTTGTTCAATTCCGGATCGATGGCCGCCACCCAAACCGTCGTCTTTTCCGAGGGGAAAAGCGCCTGAACCTTTTCTATTCCTCTCCGGCTGGCAATTACGGCGGCGATATGTATTTCTTTCGGTTCGCCTCGTTTCAACAATGTCCGATACGCCAAATCCAGCGAACCGCCGGTAGCCAGCATCGGATCGACAATCAACAAGGTTCTGCCTTCGATGGAAGGAGCAGACAGATATTCCACCACAATTTCAAAATGGGTATGATCCGGATTATACTTGCGGGAAGCCGATACAAACGCATTTTCCGCTTTATCGAAGATTTCCAAAAACCCCTGATGAAACGGTAATCCCGCCCGCAAAATCGTTGCCAAAACCGGTTGATCGGAAAGTAACGGAAGCGAAGACACGCCTAAAGGCGTTTGCACGGTAACCGTCGAATACGACAATGATTTACTAATTTCGTACGCCATGATTTCCCCGATTCGCTCAATATTTTTCCGGAAACGAAGCCGGTCGCCGTGGATATTCACATCCCGGATTTCCGCAAGAAATTGATTGAGAACGCTGTTTTGTTCGCTTAAATTATGAACCGTCATACAAGTTTTTTTTTATGCGCTCAAAGTTAATGATTTTCCGCGGAAATAGCATAGCGATGCGATTCAATAAATACGCGGATCCACGGATTTTCGTCGGGCGAACCGGCCAGATTGGAATTGTGCCACAAGCTTAAATAATCGCCCCCCGACTGTTTACAAGCGTCAATCAAGGCTTGTATTTTTTCCAGAGCAGCTTCCGGCGTCAGTTTCAAATGAAAAATCAGCGTCGAATCCATCATTACCGTAGGATGTAAGCATAAATCCGTTACCTCATCTTTCTGCAAATCATAAAACCGGTGCGGAACGGCTGTGCCGGAACGGAAACCGGGCATTTTTGCAAAAGCCAACGTAAAATCTTCGCAGATGCCGGCTTGTAGCAATCGTTGAAACGTACCGGGAACTTGCATTTGCAAAAAATGTTGGCGGGAGCGCACGACAGACTGTTGCAAAATGTTTTCCAATTCCCGTTTCTCGGTCATTAACGTGGGATAAGACTGCGCCGGCTGCGTTTGATACGACGGATGCAACCCGATACAAACCCCGCTTAACCGCCTTAAATACCGGTAATACGCTTGGGGGGAATAAAGCGTACTGCGCCCGTATTTCCCTTTTTTGCCAAGCAAAACAAACAAATAATACGAACGATTGGCCTGCATTTCCGTCGTATGAATCAGCCGGAGAGCTTCCATATACGGATCTTCCGACCGGCGGAACAACGCCGACAGGCGTATGTTGACTGCCTTGAAATTTTTTTTCAGCAAATCGCGCAACCCGCCGCCTATGTTTTTTATAAATCCTTTATACCGGTACAGAAACGGATAGTCGATGTCGTAAGTGCTTACCGCGCGATAGTTTCGCAATCGAAAACCGGCAGTCGAAAATCCGGCGTTTTCCAATGCCGCTTTTAACCGATACGCCCAGCGGTCGATAACCGGAATATCCAATACTTTGTGGCGAAACAACAAGGAATTCCGATGATCCCACCGGCCGTGTTCATCCAATGAAGAAGGAAAATATTCTTCGTACAAACTCAGCAAATAAAAAGAAGCGGCAAAAACATCGAACGGAAGATCGCCTTGCCCGCTATAAAAAAAACAAAACAGATCGTGCCATTCCGCTATTTGGAGGTCTTCGATGGGATGCATGCCGGTTTCAAACAACAATCCCTGAGGAAAAATCCGGATTCCGTAATTGAATGTCTCGTTCGAATAATTAATGCAAGGCCCTGTCTGTGTCCGGTAAAACAGCGCGTCGGAAGTGATTTGAAATTCAGCGCCTAAAACGTCCCGAAACAAATGTTCGGCAATAAATTCCAATCTTTTTGTGTTGTCGGAAGAAGAATAAATGGTGATCATTGCATAAAATCCAGTAATTCCGTTGCAAAGATAATCAGAATTCCGTATTTTTGTGTCCTCAAACATGACAGCTTGTCAGAAAAAACAGAAAACAATGGATAAACAACAGCAAAACAATATTCAAATTGAATTGACCGACGAGGTTGCTCAGGGAATTTACTCCAATTTGGCCGTTATCGCTCATTCTTCGTCCGAATTTGTGATCGATTTTGTCAGCTTGTTGCCGGGTACGCCCAAGGCCAAAGTCAAATCGCGCATTGTGCTCACTCCCGAACACGCCAAACGACTGACGCACGCATTAATCGACAATGTGAACAAATACGAATCGCAATTCGGAGAAATCCGTTTACAACAACCCGGATTCAACAATCCACCGATTGTTGGCCCTGTTGGAATGGCCTAATTAAAGAAAAAATGAAAGTAATGAAATTTGGCGGATCGTCCGTAGGATCCGTAGAAAGTATTTTAAAAGTCAAACAGATTGTCGAAGCCGTAGAGGAACCGGTAATCGTCGTTATTTCTGCCTTGGGCGGCGTAACCGACCAGTTGTTGAATACTTCCAGACTGGCGGCGCAAGGCGATTACAGTTACGAAAAAGAGTACAACCAATTAGTTGTCCGTCATATCGAAATGGTGGAAGGTACGATTACGGATGCAGCCAAACGCAACGAACTGCTCAAAGAAGTATCCGGACTGCTGGACGAGTTGGGGAATATCTTCCGGGGCGTATTCTTAGTAAAAGACTTGTCGCAAAAAACGTCCGATATCATTGTCAGTTACGGCGAACGGCTCAGCGCGTTGATTGCCGTCCATCTTTGGGACGGCGCCCGCCTTTTCGACGCCCGCCAATTTATCCGGACGGAAAAGCAATTCAAAAAGCACATCGTGGATTTTCCATTGACGAATCAATGGATCGAACAAACGTTCGTCAATCTGACGCAAATATCTGTAGTTCCCGGATTTATCGCCAGCGATAAAAATACCGGCGATATTACGAATCTGGGGCGCGGCGGTTCGGATTATACGGCCGCTATTTTAGCCGCCGCTTTCAAGGCCCGCATCCTGGAAATCTGGACGGATGTGGACGGATTCATGACAGCCGATCCGCGCATCATCAGTACCGCGTATGTCATCGAAGAACTCAGCTACGTGGAAGCGATGGAACTGAGCAATTTCGGCGCCAAAGTCATTTATCCGCCTACGATTTATCCGGCCTATCATCTGCGGATACCGATTTTAATTAAAAACACGTTCAACCCGGAAGCGCCGGGCACCTACATCACGCACGAAAAGCGGAAGGGCCTGAACGGCAAATCCATCAAAGGTATCTCGTCCATCGGCGACACCAGTCTGATTACCGTTCGCGGATTGGGCATGGTGGGCGTTATCGGCGTCAACTACCGGATTTTCAAAGCCTTGTCCGAAGCCGGCGTCAGTGTGTTTATGGTTTCGCAGGCTTCGTCCGAAAACACTACTTCGTTTGCGGTACGCAACGCCGACGCCGACCTTTCGGTGGAAGTTTTGCAAAAAGAATTCCGACTGGAACTGAATCAAGGCGAAATCCACGATATTGTGGCGGAAAAAAACTTGGCAACCGTAGCTATCGTCGGCGAAAACATGAAACGGACGCCGGGGATTGCCGGTAAATTATTCGGCACGCTGGGACGAAGCGG
>JAITAH010000084.1 GCA_031284225.1 Dysgonamonadaceae bacterium
GTGGCTTTCACCACCTGACCGCGCACCTCGTCGGGAACGCCGGTGATGGCACATTCTACCACGGCGGGATGCGTCATTAAGGCGCTTTCTACTTCAAAAGGCCCGATGCGATAGCCCGAACTTTTTATCACATCGTCGTTCCGGCCGACGAACCAGTAATAGCCGTCTTCGTCGCGCCAAGCGATATCGCCGGTGTGATAGACTTGATCGTAATACACGCTTTCGGTCAACTCCGGATCGCGGTAATAGCCCATAAACAGGCCGACCGGAACGGTTTTGTCGGTTCGGAAAATGATTTCGCCCGGCTCGCCGTCTTCGCAACTGCGGCCGTCGCTCGCAATCAAATCCATGGCGTATGCGGGATTGGGAACGCCCATCGACCCGGGTTTGGGTTCCATCCACGGGAAATTGGCGATGGTGATCGTTGTTTCGGTTTGGCCGAAGCCTTCCATCAATTTTAATCCGGTAGCTTGATAGAAAGTTTCGTACACCGACGGATTGAGCGGTTCTCCGGCTACTTCGCAGTATTTCAGGGACGAGAGATCGTATTTTGCAAGGTCTTCCAGAATCAGGAAGCGATAGACGGTGGGCGGCGCGCAAAAAGAAGTTACCCGATAGGCCTGCATCACCTGCAAGAGGTTGGCGGGAATGAATTTTTCGTGGTCGTAAACGAATATACAGGCGCCCATAATCCATTGACCGTAGAGTTTTCCCCAAGCGGCTTTGGCCCAGCCGGTATCGGCCAGGGTGAGATGCAAACTGTCTTCCCGCAAGTTTTGCCAGTAGCCGGACGTGATGATATGTCCCAACGGATAAGCATAGTTATGGATAACCATTTTAGGATTTCCCGTAGTGCCCGACGTAAAATACAGCAGCAGAATATCGCTGTTTTCGGCCGGCGTTTCCGGGCGGACAAAGGGAGCGGCCGTTTCCATTCCTGTCCGGAAATCCGACCAGTTTACCGGTACTTCCGGGCCGATCGAAATGCGGTGTTTCAGGGTGGGAGATTCGGGCAAAGCATCGTCCACCTGCTTGATAACCGATTCTTCGCCTACGCTCACAATGGCTTTGATATCCGCCGCGTTGCAACGATAGACAATGTCTTTCTTCGTAAGCAAATGGGTGGCGGGAATCGCTATTGCGCCGATTTTATGCAATCCGAGGATGGCAAACCAGTACCAATAGCGGCGTTTCAGGATGAGCATCACTTTATCGCCCTTCCCGATGCCGATGGATTGGAAATAGGCGGCGGCGGCATCGCTCTTTTCTTTCATCGTCCGGAAAGAGAAATCGAGATGTTCGCCCCGATCGTTCACCCAGCACAAGGCTTTTTTATCGGGTTGTATCTTCGCCCATTCGTCCACAATGTCGTAAGCGAAATTGAAATGAGGGGGAACGTTGATCCGGAAATTGGCGCTGAAATCTTCCAGACCGGAGAAATCAAGCCGATCGATATATTTTTCTACCATTACAGAATAATTGCTAAAAATTTAACGGGTCGATTGTCTAACGCTTTCATGCCGTGAGGATACGACGAATCGAAATAAATGCTGTCGCCGGGATTCAGAATCAAATCTTTACCGTTAATGCGCAGTTGCAGGCGACCTTCCAAAACATAATTGAATTCCTCGCCCGTGTGCGTATTGAGATACACCGGACGATCGTTGGGTTCGACCGTTACCTCGAACGGTTCGGCTTTCGGGCGCTTATATCCGCCGGCCAGCGCCTGATATTTGTAGGCTTTGGTGCGTTCGACCGACGTTCCCCGTCCCTGCCGGGTAAGGAAATAGGCTTTCATACGGGGTTCCTCGCCGGAAATCAGCGTAGAAGTATCGATGTTAAACTGTTGCGCCACATCGAACAGGAAACTCATTGGGATGTCTTTTTCGCCGGCTTCGTACTGCTCGATTTCTGCGACCGGCCGTTTGCACTGCTCCGCCATTTCAGACAACGAAAGGTTGAGGGATTCCCGCAGACCTTTCAAGCGTTCGGCAATTTGTTGTATTTGTTCGTTCATCATTAATATATTATTCGCTAACCGTGATATGAAAACAACCTTGCTTGCGTTCGTAAAACGCTGGTACAACCGGCTACAAAAGTAGTGAATAAAAAGATTCGATATTCATGAAAAGAGGAATAAGTCGTTCGGTTGTATTATTTATTATTTTTTAACTAAAAAGATTTGTCCGGTATTTTCCAAACAGTTAATTTTGCAGCGTTCTATTTCACTAATACACTAATTTATATTTAATTCATGAAAACCATTCATCTAAAAAACGTCGATTTCAGTTACAGCAAAAAAGCTAAACTGCTGTTGGACGTAAGTTTACAAATCCCCTCCGGGCATATTCACGGGTTGCTCGGAAAAAACGGCGAGGGCAAGAGCACGTTGCTCAAACTGATTGCCGGGTTATTGTTTCCTCAAAAAGGAAGCATCGATGTATTAGGTTTCGAGCCGCGAAAACGGTATCCGGAAATGTTGCGCGACATTTATTTTCTTTCGGAAGAATTACCGGCTTATGCACTTCGCATTGCCGATTTCGAGAAAGTGTATGCGCCGTTCTATCCGAATTTCAGCACGGAACAGTTTGAAGCTTGCCTCAAGGAATTTGACATTCTTTCTAACGATTGGAAAATGCACAAATTATCGTACGGACAAAGAAAGAAAGTGATGGTCGCTTTTGCATTGGCTACCCGTACAAAAATCCTTTTGATGGATGAGCCGACCAACGGATTGGACATCCCTTCGAAAGGCCAGTTTCGCCGGATGGTGGCTTCAGCGCTGGACGAAGACCGCTGCATCCTCATTTCCACGCATCAGGTGCGCGATTTGGACAGCTTGATTGACAACATCATCATTATGGACGAGCACGAAATTGTTCTCAATGAATCTATTGATGCGATTACCGACAAACTGCTTTTCCGGGTCAATGAAACGACCGAAAAAGACGATACGGTCATTCATTCGGAAGATACGCTACGCGGAATGTATCAAGTATGCGAAAACGTAAAGCACGAAGATAGCAAACTGGATATCGAACTGCTGTTCAACTCGGTATATACCAATAAGAAACGAATACTACAACTCTTTCAATCTAAAGTATGAGCAATATGAAAACAGCTATATTTAATTTCAACCGATTCGGTTTATTGTTCCGGCGTTACTTTGCCGAACGGATTCATACGGAACTGATTTACTGGGGCATCATGATCATTGCCTTCGTGTTTTTGCACAATTTTATTTTGGGTATCGGATGTCTGCTGTTTGTGGCAGGCGTTTTCTATGCAGCGCGTTTTTTACGTGAAATTCATTTTCCTTCCCAAGGTATCGCTTATTTTATGATTCCGGCCACACAAGCGGAAAAATTATCCGTCGCCGTCATTCTGACTACCTTTTATTATTTTGCGATGATGACCGCCGCTTATGTCATCGGCAACCTGCTGGGAACGTGGTTGAACAATACCCTCGCAAGCGTCCCGCTCATCGCGTCGGGGTATATGGAATTGAACGAACTGTTCTACTACACGCCTTTGAAATGGGTATTGTTTGATCCGAATATCCTCTCATATACGTTCACGGGCGTAGCTGAAGGGAATACGTATTCTTACTTTAATCTGTTTGTCCAAATATTAATAGTTCTTCAGTCCATCTATTTACTGGGCGGTATTTATTTCAAAAACAATCAGGCGTTTAAAACCTTTTTCGTAACGAACGTCATTCTAGTACTCTTTGTTATCCTGTTCATTCTGGAAATGCGATTAATTACCGGTCCGGAAAACGAGGAAGCAGCTATGACGCCAGACGATTTTTTTCATATCCGGGATATTTTCTATTGTGTCCTCCGTTATGCATCCTGGTTGCTCCCGCCGTTTTTCTGGATCGTCAGCTATTTTCGTCTCACCGAAAAAGAAATATAAATTATGGAATTCAAAGAAACACAAGCGATTTATTTGCAAATCGGCGATTATGTCTGCGAGCAAATTTTGCTGGGCGCGCGGAACGAAGGCGATCGGCTGTTGTCGGTGCGGGAATTGGGCGTAGCCCTGGAAGTGAATCCGAATACGGTAATGCGTACTTACGATTTTCTACAAAACAAGGAAATCATTTTCAATAAACGCGGCGTGGGATATTTTGTGGCCGAAAATGCCAAAGAAAAAATTCTCGATTACCGGAAAAAACAATTCATGGAACAGGACTTGCCTTTGCTCTTCAAGAATATACATCTTCTTGGAATGAAATGGAATGAAATTGAAAGGGAATACGAAAATTATTTGAAACAATATGAAAACAAGTGATAAGTCATTGCTGGGATTATTAGTCGTTATCGCTCTGATCATCACCGGATTTGTAATCCTGATCCGGATGTATTGCTAATCTCAAAAGAAAAGCCTATTTTTGCGGGATAATACTTAATAAGACATTTGATGAAAGAGTAAAGAAGATAGAAAGATTGAAAAAAGACAGAAAGAGGGTCTATTTATCTTTTTTATCTTCTTTTATCTTTCGTCTTTCATCTTAAAATAATTAACAACATGAAAAGCAGTATTTATCTGAAAGTAAATTTTATACTTTTCTATTTTCTTTGCCTTACGGCAGGCGCAGCGGCACAAAACAAGACGGTCTGCCAATTGGAAATTTACGACTTTGAAACCGGTAAATGCCGGATTCTGAAAGAATTTCCATACATCGTTGAAGCGCCCAACTGGACAAAAGACGGAAAATCGCTGATCTATAACAGCGGTGGGAAAATCTACCGGATCGACATTCAAAATCCGGCTTCGGATACGGAAATCAACAGCGGTTTTGCCGTGAATTGCAATAACGACCATGTTCTTTCGGCGACCGGCGACCGGATAGCCGTCAGTCATCATACCGCGGAAGACCGCCGCTCCCGGATTTACCTTTTTCCTTTGACGGGCGGTCAACCGGTTTTGATTACGCCGATGGCGCCGAGTTACTTGCACGGCTGGTCGCCCGATGAAAAAACGCTGGCCTATTGCGCCGAACGGAATGGAAATTACGACGTCTATTCCATTCCTGCAGACGGCGGCCTCGAAAAACGCTTAACCTCAGCCGAAGGCCTGGACGATGGTCCCGAATTTTCTCCCTGCGGCAAATACATCTGGTTCAATTCGGTACGTAGCGGCCAAATGCAAATCTGGCGAATGAATGCCGACGGTTCCGAACAAACGCCAATGACTTTTGACGCGGATCGACATTCGTGGTTTCCGCATGTTTCGCCGGATGGTGAAAAAGTGGCGTACATCGCCTATCAGGCGCTTGATGTAGCGCCCGGCGACCATCCTCCCGGAAAAAATGTAGAATTACGATGGATATCTGCCCAAGGCGGGGAAGCGAAAACGTTGGTCAATCTTTTCGGCGGACAGGGAACGATCAACGTTAATTCCTGGGCGCCGGACAGCAAGCGGCTTGCGTTTGTTTCGTATGTGCCGTAGCGTTAGCCGGATCAAAATGTTTATCGCTCATTCAATCGACGTTTTTGTTCGATCCATACTTTTTGCTCCTCGAATGGGAGGGTTACGAATGCTTATTATTTTGTAATTAGATTTGTTTCTATTTGAAAATTCGTACAGAAATAATCAAAAATTTCAAAACTGTTTCATTTATCAAAAAATAATACTACTTTTACCTTTCTTAAATTTAAGGTATTGGATATGGCATTGCTCCGATTGATAAAAAACGACCCCTGGCTCGACTCTTTCCGGCCGGCCATCGAAGGGCGTTATCAGTATTTCCTTCAAAAAGTAGATGAATTGACGCAAGGCGGGACAATTTCGTTGAGCGATTTTGCTTCGGGTCATCTCTATTTCGGCTTGCACCGCACCGCAAACGGATGGGTCTTCCGCGAATGGGCGCCCTACGCTACCGCGATTTTCTTAACCGGCGATTTTAACCAATGGCAAGAAACGCCGGATTATCAACTGCACCCCTTGGATAATGGCGTTTGGGAAATCCATCTGCCGGACGAGGCGCTTCATCACGAGGATTTGTACAAATTGAAAATCCACTGGAACGGCGGTTCCGGCGAACGAATCCCCGCTTGGGCGCAACGGGTGGTGCAAGACGAAAACACGTATATTTTCAATGCGCAGGTATGGAATCCGCCTCAACCGTATTCGTTTACCGTTCATCATTTTAAGCCCGATACATCGCCGTT
>JAITAH010000115.1 GCA_031284225.1 Dysgonamonadaceae bacterium
TAATTGGCAAACTCCGATTATCATTAATAAATTGAGCGAGGGATGTACCATAGAGCTAACTGTTACAATAAAATAATATTGAATAATGAAAAAAATGATGTTGCATCACAATACGAAACAAATGATTTTAACGAAATAAGAAGGTAAGTGATAAAAACAGTAAACTATTTATTATTATTCGCAACTACTATTTTAATGATTAGTTGTGATTTATCGTCCGACGAGGCAAGTTTAACCTCTACGGATAACATGCTGGCTGGTACCCAATGGAAATTGGGCGGAGTTATGGATGTGAAATCAAATGTATTACAAGAACTTGAATTGGTGGAAAATGAAGATTGTTCTATTATTGCATTTGATACAGACACTACAGGCTGGATTATGTCCGGAAACAACCATAGCGAGTTTAACAAAACTATATAACGTCGAACACGACGATCTTATGCTCTTCTATGATATTATTGGATCCGTTCACTCATACAAGATTGAAGACAATAAATTGAAGTTTTTTTATAATGAAAATAAAGATTATTTGCTCTTCAGCAAAATGGTTGATGGTGAGGAAAGCTGTTATATAGATACGAATAATTTAAGTGGAACCTGTTATGTATTTGCTAATTCTGTCCCATCCGAATTACAATATACGAAGAATGTCATGTATATAACTTACAATGAAACCACTAATTCGGCAACTTTTTCCGCACACTATCCGGAAGCTTCTTATAATGGAAATATTCTAAATTTTTCCGAATATATAAAAGGATGGAAAATACCTGACAAAGGCATACAATTTGACTTGCAGGAATATTGTATCAACAGGGAATCTATTGGAGTGGAATACCATTCATTGGAGGATATTTAGTGTTAACAACATTCGAAAAATGTGAACCATGAAAAAACTCATTCTATTTGGCTTGATATTTTTTAGTAGTAGTTTGGCAATTGCTTATGCTCAAGACTACTTTATGTTCCGTCAGGGACGGAATATGGGTAGCGATTCATTGGGAATGAATTTATTCTTTTATCTTGACATTTTTTATTTGGACTGCGTATATATCTAAACTTTTATATATCTTTGCATAAAATTTAATAATTCTTAGATTTTCTAATGAAAAATAGTTATCCAATTGCTTTAGACTTGTATCTGCGAATACGCTTCCATCAACAAAGATTCCGCCAAGCTCTCATTGGCTCGTTCATACATGTACAAAGATATCCCCAAGCTCTCACTGGCTCGTTCATACATGTACAAAGATATCCCCAAGCTCTCATTGGCTCGTTCATACACGTACAAAGATATCCCCAAGCTCTCATTGGCTCGTTCGTACATGTACAAAGATATCTCCAAGACCTCATTGGCTCGTTCATACATGTACAAAGATTCCGCCAAGACCTCATTGGCTCGTTCATACATGTACAAAGATATCCCCAAGCTCTCATTGGCTCGTTCATACATGTACAAAGATATCCCCAAGACCTCATTGGAACAATTGTTGGTCAACAATCCGTATTTTTCTCCAATCCGGCACAAAAAATGACTTAATAAACAATATAGTACTAATTCCAAATAATAAAAATTATGAAAGATGTTATTATTCGCATTCGTTTGCAACGTTTAAAGAACGAAACACACGTTCAGTTTAACGAAAATGTTAACTCCGTTTTCGTAAAGTACAACCCGCAAGAGCTGGGCTTTCCGGCGCTGTATTATCCCTACAAAAGCGCATTCGACAACGAAACGAAGGCGCTGGATTTTATTCGCAAAAGCGAAATTACAGCCAAAATTGCCGAGCAAGACAGCCGACGCGACCAAATCTATCGCGGATTGGTCGATACCGTAAAAGGCGAAATGAATCATTTCGAACCGACGCATGTGCAGGCCGCCGAACGGCTTTACGACGTCTTTAAACACTACGGCAACATCGTGCAGAAAACGCTCGACGACGAAACGGCCGCCATCAACGACTTGGTGCGAGAACTAAACCTGCCGGTCAATGCGCAAGCCATCCAGTTGCTCAACCTGTCGGCTTGGCTCTACCGGCTGACGGAAGAAAACCGGCTGCTTGCCCAGTATATGACCGAGCGCTACGTCGAAATTTCTGAAAGAACGCCGCTCCGAATGAAACAAACGCGCATCGAAACCGACAAGTATTATCACGCCATCGTCGGCCAGATAGAAAATCAGATTTTGGCGGGCGCCGTCGTCAACCCGGCGTTTATCCGGGAACTGAACACCGTAATCGAACGGTTCAAACACATCCTGGCACAGGAAATCAACGAACACAAACCGAAAAAAGAATGAAGAAACGCGATGTGTTCCAGAAACGATAAAATCCATCATGTATAAACGCCTCTCAATCCTCCTCTTTTTGCTTGGCTGGGGCATTGCGCCTTCCTTTCCGGCGACTGCCGTTAACTACCGGTTTACGCACATTACCGGCAAGGAAGGCCTCCCTCATCAGCAAGTGGAAGCCTTGATGCAGGACGAGAAAGGCATGTTATGGATCGGAACCCGCAATGGACTTTCGCGTTACGACGGTTATAGCATTGTTAGTTATTTTAATCAGGCGGACAATCCGCACTCGATCAGCCATAATTTTATCCGAACCATCTTTCAAGATAGTAAAAACCGGATATGGATCGGCACCTACAAAGGGGGCATTTGTCGGTACCGACCGGCGACCGATGACTTCCAATGTTATGATCTGTCCGGCGCTTCCATTACTTCCGTAGTGGAAACCTGCACGGGGAAAATTCTCTGCGGAGGCACCCAACTCTATCTGTTGGACGAAGAAGCGGACAAGTTTGTCGTCTGTCCGCGTCAGGATTCCGAATTTATTATCTCTATGGCCATCGACCGGAACGACCGGCTGTTTATATCGACCAACCGTTCCTTGTTTTATTACGATCCTTCTTTTTCTAAAATCACCCAGATGAATCCGGCGTATTTTTCCGATTTTATTACCGGTTACGACGGCATCATACCGCTGTTTTTCGATTCCAAAGGTTTTCTCTGGATCGGACGCAACGGCAAGGGCGTAATGAATATTCACCCCGAAACCGACAAAGCCGTCATCTATCCTGCCCGCCGGATTTCCGACGGAACGGTACGGGCTATCTGCGAAGACGACAAAGGCCGGATATGGCTCGGCACCGAAAAAGGTATCACGATTCTCGACGCCGACGGCGCCGCGGAAATTATCCAGCAGGATTTTGTCGGTAAAAATAAGCTGAACGACAACGCGATTTACACGATCTTGTGCGACCGCGACGGCAATATCTGGATTGGCTCTTATTTCGGAGGAATCAACGTTTTGCTTAAAAAGCAGGAACAGTTTCACTGGATCGAAGCCGGATACAGTTCCAAAAATATCAAAGGAAAGGCGGTGCGCAAAATGGCGGAACTGAAAAAAAACAGGCTTTGGATAGCTACCGAAGACGGAGGACTGAATATCTATAATACTAAAACGGAGGAAATAGACCTTTTCGACCGCATACCGGGGTTGACGCATAATATACACGAACTTTTTCACGACGAAGCCGGCGACGAACTCTGGATCGGCACTTATCGCGACGGCCTGTTCCGCTACCATCTTTCTTCCGGCGCGTGGACGCAGTATGTGCCCGGCGCGGGAAACGGATTGCCGTCGGACGCTATATTTGCTATCGAAAAACAGCGGAACGGAGCGATGTGGGTGGGTACGATTCAGGGCTTGCGGTATTACGACCCAGTGAAAAAACTGTTCCTTCCCATCAATCATCCCGTACTGGATACCGATTTTATCTATTGCCTGCTGATCGATAAGGAGGATAACGTATGGGCTGGCACCCGGAACAACGGCCTGTTCCGCATCGACGCGCAAACCCACGAAGTGAACGGATGGACGGCCCAAGGAAACCGTTCGCAACTGAAAGACAATTATATTACCAGCCTCTATCAAGATTCCGCCCACCGGATATGGATCGGAACCAACAATGGCGGCTTGCAGTATATCGACCCGGCCGACCTCGTTATTAAAACCTTGGACCACGAACTTTCTTTGTCGAAAACAACCATTTGCAGCACCATCGAAGACGAATTTGGCCGCTTGTGGATAAGTACCAGCCTCGGATTATACCAGTTTAATAAAGATCGCAGCGCTTTTATTTGCTATACGGTAGAAGACGGATTGCCGGTCAATCAGTTCAACTTCTCTTCGTCTCTTCAGGCGCAAAACGGACGGCTGTATTTCGGCAGCGTCAGCGGATTGATTTCGTTCGACCCGAAAACCATCAAAGAAGAACGGAAGCCTTTTCATGTGCATCTCAACCATTTAAACATCGATAATCAGGTCGTAATACTCAAAGATGCGGATTCGCGGCGGGCGGTGGCGCTGGACGATGTGGCGAGCGTCGCCTTCTCCTACAAACAATCGCGCTCGTTCAGTATCGAATACGCGACCATATCGTTGGGAAACACCAGCTCCATCAATTATCAGGTTCGCCTGTTGGGCATGGACGAAAAGTGGCGGAACGTTGGGCAGGAGCGCAAATTTGTCGGCTCGAATCTGCCTTCGGGAACCTATACCTTGCAAATCCGGGCAAACAATTCCAACAAAGGCTGGGAACAGGCGCCGGTGAAAGCGATTAATTTAATCATATATCCCCCGTTCTACCTGTCGTTTTGGGCGTTTTTGTGCTACTTTATTGTTCTCGTTCTGACGCTGTATTACTGTTACCGGACATTCTCCATCCGGTTAAAGGAAAAAAACGACGTCCGAATAGCCACGATGGAAAAAGAAAAACTGGAAGAACTCAACAAAACTAAAATGGAGTTTTTCACGTCGGTTTCTCACGAACTGAAAACGCCGCTTTCGCTGATTATAGCGCCGCTGAAAAATATTTCCCAATACCAGAAACTGTCGCCGGAATCGTCGGAACGGTTGAATATTGCTATCAAAAACACCAACAAAATGGTGGGATTGATCGACGAATTAGTTACATTCAACAAAGTAGAATCGGGCAATTTCCAGTTTTATATTCAAAAAGGCAATCCGCTGGATTTCATCGAAAACGTGGCGCAACTGTTTAAGGAAAGCGCTTCGGAAAAGTCAATCTCCTTTTACGTTCATTGTGAAAACAACGGCGAAGACGTCTGGTTTTCGCCTTCGTATGTAGAAAAAATAACCAACAATCTGTTGTCGAACGCTATCAAATTTACGCCGGCGGGCGGTAAGATTTATATCAACGCGGTTATTACGGACAATCCGGACGGTTATACCTATTTGCGTATCGAAGTAAAAGATACCGGAATCGGCATTGCAAGCGAAGAACTGAGCAATATTTTTGAAAAATATTATCAAACCAAGCGCGGACACAATGTGAACAATAAAGGCTGGGGACTGGGCCTCACGTTGGTCAACCAGTTTGCAACCATCCACAAAGGGAATATTTCGGTGGAAAGCACGATAGGAAAAGGCAGTTGCTTTGTGGTCAATCTGAATGTATCGGAATCGGCTTTCGACCCCCGGCATAAAATTAATTCCGACAAAACGGTCGTCTCGCTCAACCAATACGAATTTGCCGCGCCTTATCTGGAGGGTTACACATCGCCGGATTCATTACCGGTTAAAACGGAAAACACAGCCTTGCAGCCCTCTATATTGTTGGTAGAAGACAGCGTAGAACTGCTCAAATTCTTATCCGGCATCTTTTCGCCGAAATACCACGTCTTTTTAGCTGAAAACGGTTTGGAAGCCTGGGATATCGCCCGAAAATATCCCATCGACTTAGTGATTTCCGATGTGATGATGCCCGAAATGGATGGAAACACGCTGTGCCGGAACCTGAAAAACGATCTCTCTACTTCGCACATCCCGGTCATCCTGTTGACCGCTAAAAATGATACCGACGATGTTATGAAGGGATACGAAAGCGGCGCGGAAGCTTATGTGCAAAAACCTTTCGATCCGCAGATACTGGAATTGCAGGTCAAAAATATTATCCAAATCAAGCAGGTACAGCGGGAAAGAATTGCGAATACGCTGGGACGCGACGTCGAATCGGCTTCTTTGAGTACTTACGACAAAGATTTTATCAACAAAATCAACGAACTGATAGAGGCAAATATCGACAACGACCGGTTTTCCGTTGTCGATATCACGCAAAACCTCGGCATCAGCCGGAGCCTGCTGCATGTCAAAATGAAAAGCCTGCTGAATATCTCGATGGGCGATTATATCCGCAAAAAGC
>JAITAH010000272.1 GCA_031284225.1 Dysgonamonadaceae bacterium
ACATTATTTTAAAGAAATATTCGAATACCGTGTCCGGAAGGGATACCATTGTTCTTGAAGGATTTGCCGGAATCAAACAACTCGCTTTCAAAGTGATAGAAAATACCCGTACCACCGGAATGGCTGCCACCTCAATCGTATTCATACTGGATGATGTAAACGTTTTCCCGAGTTGTCCGGTTGCAGTAAGCAAAGCGCAAGTCTCCGAAATCACTACCGAAGGAGCCAAAGTATCTTGGGAAAGCGAAGCCGCCGAATGGCTGGTATTTATCCGTAAGGCCGGCGAAACGACTAAAGATTTCGTAATCCGGACGGAAAAAGACTCCCTATTTACCGGTCTGGACGAAGCTACCGCTTACGAGGTGGGCATTACAACGTCCTGCGTTCCGGGCGATACGGCGCAAGTAACGATTGTTCGTTTTACAACGTTAGCAACAATTCCTTGCGAGCAGGTAAACAATATTGTAGCAACTTCCACTACCGAGAGCGTAACTCTTACATGGGAATCGGAAGCCGCCAAATTCAATGTAAAATTCCGCGAGGCAGGAACAGAAACAGGAACGGAACGGGTTGTAACGGGCGCTACTACCACCACTTTCACCGGTTTAACGCACGACACCAATTACGAATATTCCATTCAAACGGTTTGTAGCGAAGCCGAAGACGACGTCAGCGAATATACAACTCCGGCTACCGTTAAAACCGTAAAAATCACCTGTTTTGCTCCTACCAATCTCGTAGCTGATCCTTTAGCTTACAATTCGGCCACCCTTTCATGGAATGGCTCTGCCTCCGAATATGAATTATCATGGGCGCAAACCGGCAACGAATGGACAGTGCTGATAGTAAACGACAAATCGTACAGTTTTACCGGTTTAACCCCTCAAACGGGTTATCAGGCAAAAGTTCGCGCCATCTGTGCCGAAAACGACAGCAGCGCATATTCGCCGGTTTATTCGTTTACCACTCCGGCTATTCCGGCTTGCCCTGTTCCAACCGGTTTGAACGCCAGCTCCATCAGCGCTTACTCGGCGCTCCTTGCATGGACAGCCGACGACGCCAATACTTCTTGGGACTTGCGTTACCGTGCCGGAACGGGAGCGGATCAATCGTGGAAAAACTCTACAGGGCTTACGGCTACGTCGTACGAATTGACGGGCTTGACGGAAAATACGGCTTATTTGTGGCGTGTAAAAGCGCATTGCGCCGAAACAGGCAATGAGAGCGATTACGCTTCGCAGGAAGAATTTGCGACCACCCAAACAGGTATTGGTCCCATTAGCGGCGGCGCATTGAAAGTAGCCGTTTCCCATCGTCTTGTCAGCGTATTGAATCCGGAAGGCGCATACATCAACAATATCCAACTGTATGCAATAGACGGCAGTTTGTTGCAGGATTTCAATGTTCGTTCGTCCGACAATGTATTGATACCGACATCCATAACGCAAAAGATAGCAATAGTGAAAGTAATCGGTAACGATACGCAAGCTGTTTTCAAAGCGCTGGTGAAATAAACAGTAGATTGATATTCTTTTTTACAGACGGTCTTACTTCAAGTAAGGCCGTTTGTTTTTATAACTTCTGCCTATAAAAACGATTAACAACTTGAAAAATAAATCATTATGATAATATTGCGAGTTTTTATCCGAAACAGTTAAAAATTTGTCATTATTTTTTCATTAAAAAGCAATCAAAAAATCAAAATAGTTATGTACTTTTACAAATAATTTAATATATTATATATTTAAATACTTATTTAAATACTTTAGTCATGAACAAAGTAAGACTTTTATTTGTAATAGTTACGCTCGTTATGAGCACATTGTCGTTTGCTCAAGTTACTACTTCCAGTCTCACCGGACGCGTCACCGATGATAGAAGTAAAGAAATCTTGTTGGGAGCAACAATTAAAGTGACGCACGAACCGTCCGGAACTACTTATGGAACAGTTACTCGTCCGAATGGAACATACGCTCTGTCGAATTTGCGTATAGGAGGCCCATATACGGTTGAAGTTTCTTATCTGGGCTATAACAAAGAAACGATTTCAAACATTTATTTAGCTTTGGGAGAAGAATTTACATTGAATGTATCTCTCAATGAAGATGTAGAAACTTTGAGCGAAGTCGTTGTCGTTGGTAACCGGAATCCGGTTATTTCAACCAACCGTACCGGCGCTCAGGAAATTATTACACGCGAAAAAATGGACAGGCTCCCTACGTTGAACCGTTCGTTAAGCGATTTTACTAAACTTACACCTATGAGTAGCGGCAATAATTTCGGCGGTATATCCTATCGTTTCAATAATGTAACGGTGGACGGCGCCTCTTTTAACAACTCATTCGGTTTAAGCTCGGCGTTGGGCGCTTCCGGGACAGAACCCATATCGTTGGAAGCATTAGAGCAAGTACAAGTAATGATTGCCCCTTATGATGTCCGCAACGGAGGATTTACAGGCGCAGGCATCAATTCTGTAACCAAATCAGGTACTAACGAGTTTCATGCCTCTGCTTATACTTATACTAAAAGTCCGTCTATGAGAGGATACCGCGTCAAAGATAACATTTCGACCGTATCGGAATTTTCCAATCATCAGTATGGGCTTAGCCTTGCCGGACCAATTATCAAAAACAAATTATTCTTTTATTTGAATGCGGAAATGGATCGTCAAGAAAATCCTGTCACTTATACAACCGGAAATTCAGCGCCGGAAGCAGCAATTCTGCAAGATTTATCTAATTTTTTGCAAACTAATTTGAATTATAATCCGGGTAAGTTTGATGTAACTAAAACAAGTACGGAGGCCGATCGTCTCACGGCGCGCATTGATTGGAATATTAATCCGAAAAATGTTTTAAGTGTAAAATATTATTATCTGAAATCGTTTAATACGAATAGTCCTTCTACTTCCAATGCACCCTTAAACGGTCGTGGTCCCAATCAATACGCTATACCTTTTTCATCCGCATACTACCGCGGGAATAATAATTTCAATATTATTATAGCCGATTTGAATACGATTATTAAGGATGGAATGACAAATTATTTAAAAGTCGGTTATTCGAGGATTCGCGACTTTCGTGATATGGACGGCGGTTTCTTTCCGCAGGTAGATATCTTGAATGGTGGTAGTACGCTTCAGGCTTATACCACATTTGGTACGGAAAGAAATTCTTATAACAATAAGTTGAATACGGATATCTGGCAAATACAGGACAATTTTATCATTCATCTGGACAATCACCAAATCACTTTAGGAACGCAAAGCGACTATCGTTCTTTCTTGAACGGCTTTGCAACAGACTATACAGGATCTTGGGTTTTCAATTCGGTGGATGATTTTAAATTTAATGTGCTTGCAACAAAAGATTATTTATCGAAACACAATGGAATAGACGGCTTTGATATTACCGCTTACGATCCTGCACAGTTTGGTTTTGCTTCGACTATTGCAGGTTTGGCAAACTCTGCCGGCACAGGACTCGATTATTATGATAAAAAGTACGCTATAGGCGACGAGTTTCCTTATGCCGAAGTAAATGTATTTCAAATAGGACTTTATGCGCAAGACAAATGGAAAATCAATGATCAATTAAATCTTACTGTTGGATTGCGTGTTGATATGCCGATATTTACGACCGATCTTCCGACAAACGATAAAATCGCATCTGAAACATATCGCGATAATATTCGGATTGATGTTTCCAAATATCCGTCGATGAAGCTTTTATTTTCTCCTCGTTTGGGATTTAATTATCGCCCGTTTGAAGATGGTTCTTTACAAATACGCGGAGGTTCGGGATTATTTTCAGGTACTCCGCCCTACGTATGGTTAAGCAATCAAGCAGGCAATAACGGTGTGCTGTTCGGAACAGTGAGATATAGCGCGGACGACAAGAAAAAATTAGGTTTTACGGGCGACATCGACACTTATAAACCCGCAGCGGGAAGCGCTGTGCGTGCTGATATTGCAATCACAGACCCCGATTTCAAATATCCGACTTTATGGAAAAATAATCTGGCCGCCGATTATAAATTTGCAGACGGATGGATTGCTACTGTTGAAATGGTTTATTCAAAAGAACTGAATGCTATTTATCATGACAACATAGGCCTTTATATAACCGATCAATTTGCAAATGACGGTGGAAATGGTCAACGACCGCTTTACAGTGGATACTACAGCGATAAAAATGGAAATAGCGGAGCGGCAAACAGTGTTGTGATGATGCGCAATACCAGCAAAGGATACGCTTTCTTCTCCACTTTCCAATTACAGAAAACCTTTTACGACGGACTGTTGAAGGGTTTATATCTGAACGGATCTTATACGTTGGGGCAATCAAAAAGTGTAACCGACGGAACTTCTTCTGTGGCGACTTCTGCATGGATGTATCGTCCGGCTATCAATCCCAATGCACAGGAAGTAGGATATAGCGCCGGTTCTATTGATGGCCGTTTGTTAGTTTCGGCTGCTTATACGGCAAATTGGAGTAAGAATGCGGCTACAAATGTAGGGTTGATTTATCAACGTTACCGTCCTTTCCGTTATTCCTATACCTATAATGGGGATATTAACGGCGACAATGTTACCAGTAATGATTTGATATATATTCCCAGAAATTACGATGAGATTAAAAACAATTTGGTAGCCGGTGATTTTGCTTCTGTAAATGAAGCATGGGAAGCGTTGGATGCTTTTATTGCACAAGATCCTTATCTGAGCAAACATCGCGGCGAATATGCCGAACGAAACGGCGCTGTTGCTCCGTTCGCCAATCAGTTGGATTTGAGTATTTACCATGACATTAAAGTTTTCCAAAAAAATGGGCGTTTCCATACTTTGCGTTTTAGTTTTGATATAGCGAATTTCTTAAATCTCTTGAATAAAGATTGGGGAGTACAACAAACAACGGTTTTAGGCAACCAGCAATATCAATTCCTAAACAGAACACAAGCTCCAAGTGAAGCAAACAACTACACTGTAAAGTATAGTATGCGTAAAGATTTGCCTGAAACGTTTCAGGATTATATAGGAAATGATTCTCGTTGGCAAATGCAATTCGGTATTAAATATATCTTTTGACAAATAACAATGTGAATGATTAGTTAAAAGAATAAAACCTTTTCAATGCTTCAAACGGCTGTTTCACAATTTGTGAGGCAGCCGTTTTTTAAAGATGAAAAATGATTGATTCGTAACCGCTTGTAAGATGCTGTGTGAAATTTGGTAAAATGAAAAAGAAATCGTATTTTTGTTTGTTGTTGTGAACGAAAGAATAATTTTTACCAAAAACGAATAAATAATGACACGCTATCTTGACCCAAAAAATGATTTGACATTTAAGAGGATTTTCGGTGAACATCCTCATTTACTCATCAGTTTTCTCAATGCGCTGCTGCCTCTTGACCCCAACCGTTTAATCGAAAGTGTTGAATACCTGTCGCCCGAACAGGTGCCGGAAAATCCCTTGGGAAAAAATTCCATTGTCGACGTCAAGTGCGTTGACAATTACGGACGGCGGTTTATTGTAGAAATGCAGATGTACTGGAGTGATATCTTCAAAAGCCGTCTGGTATTCAAT
>JAITAH010000367.1 GCA_031284225.1 Dysgonamonadaceae bacterium
GTTCTAAAAATTGCCGGAAAACCGGGGAGCGATAATCGTCGTTCACATCGAACAGGATTTGCAAAGCAATGAACGAAAACACATTGAGCGAAACCACGTTCAACAATAAATCCTGCGCGAGGATAGGCCGGATTGTCCCTTTCTCTATTTCGTGCTGAACGGAAGTCGATATTTGTTTCATGATTGCAAAGGCGACCGGCGCCATTTTTTCCCGGACAAAGTTTTTTCGTTCGTCGTTCAGAATGAGTTCCCGCAAAACAAAAAAAGGCAATGCCGGATTTTGGGCGATAAAATCGAAATGTTTTTCGATACCCTCCGTCAGTTTTTCAAAAAACGGCAGGTCGCTGTTGAATGCCTGAACGAAAAAATCCAGCATTTGATCGGCTTTTTCCTGAAAAATACGCCCGAAAAGATTTTCTTTGGTTCGGAAATAATAATGCAGCATCGCATGATTGACGCCGGCGCTTTCTGCAATTTCCGTAGTGCGCGTTCCCGCATATCCTTTTGCGACAAAAAGTTTTTCGGCGGCGCTCAGAATCATTTGTTCCGTATTGACTTGTTTTGACTCCATGGTTTAATTATTTTGTTTAACAAAATTGTTAATACGGTGCAAATGTAGTATAAAATTTTCAATTATACACAAACAAATAAAAAAAAGATAATATACAAAAGACAGAAAAGGATAGAACGGGAGGCAACCCCCATACGCCGTAGGCGTTTCACAACCCAACCGCCAAAGATTAAAGGGCAAAACAAAATAGACACTCCGAAAATCAATTAGTTACCTTTAATTAGATTGGATAATGACCGGAAAAACATTGGATGAAATTACGCCAAAACATTTAATAACAGTTATTTATTTCGGATACTGATTGGTTAAAATCTTTTCCGGAACTGATAACAAAAACGCATAGATTGTTTTGCTTACATGATAATACAGCGTTATCAAACAATATAAGCACTTTTGATCATTTTATTGATAACAAAAGTGCTTGTATTGTTTTGCGCAAAATTCACCCTGTTTGAAAGATTAGGCAATCATTTTTTCAACGCCGGCGATCGGGTAATTCATGGTTAAAACTTCGACTTTTCTGCCTCCGCCGGCAGCGCGGGGCAAATCGTATTCAATCATATTCCACCTGTATTTAAGGGTGTATTCTGTCAGCGTTTCGCTGGGGTAGCTGCTGAGCATGAATTTTCCCTTCAGGGTGGCGAGGAGTTGCAACAGGTGTTGGAAGTCTTCGACGGTGTAGCCTCCGTAGTGTCCCATGTCGGCTTGGAAGTAGGGTGGATCGATATAGTGAAAGGCGTCTTCGTGGTCGGACTTTTTGATGACGTCGAGGGCTTCGCGGCAGAATATGGATGTGTGTTCTAATCTTTTTGAATATGCGTCGGCGAAGGCTTCTTTTCGTGATTGTATCTGCGTGCCTATTGAACGGGATTTTGAGCATTTCCATGTGTTGCCTAATATGGAGTAAAAGGACTGGTGCGATAGTACCCATATTGCCCATGCTCGTTTTATTTTGCCGTGTCCGGATGGGTTTTGGTAGATTGATTTTGCCTGTTTTTGTTGGTATTCGCTGTGCAATGTTACGTCGATTTCTTTTTTCAATTCCGGGAAATTGTGTTTTAATACGCGGTAGAAATTAATAACCTCGGCGTTGTGGTCGTTAATAAATTCTACTTTTGCGGGTTCTTTGGCCCAAAATACGGCTCCGCCTCCGAAGAATGCTTCGCTGTAAATTTGATGTTCGGGGATTAGTGGTAAGATGTATTCCAGCATCTTTTGTTTGCCGCCATAATAGGTAATCGGCGTTTTTAATTGAATTTTTTCTTTCATGTTTTTACTTTTTGAAATTTATACTAATTTTGTACTCTCTCTGACAATAAATACGCGACCTAACCGCACCGAAAGCATATTGCTTCCGGGTATGCGGTTAGGTCGCATTTTGTGTTGACGGAAGGTCAGAGAGCCGTCAATGACCGGGAGTTTTATTCCATCCCAATTAAGTTTCCATAAATATTCAGTTGTTCAAATTGTCCGATAATTGTTTGAATGTCGGTTGTCATGTCTTCTAAATAGGCCTCGAATTCGTAGGTTTGGGAATGGTAGTTGATGACGGGTTCGTCGATGATGTTTTCGGAAACAAATCGTAATGGTGTGGATTTGTCGAGGCGACAGCCTTCCAGAATGGATTGGAGCAGCAGGCAATAGGTAAATCTTTGTAATCCGGCTTGCTTTTGCTCCGAGATGTTGGAGGCGTCGGGCATTTCATCGACGACTATGTGAATGGTGAGGGTGATGAGTCGGGGCTGGTTTTTTCCCTGGCCGGTCATTGAGTAGTCGATGAACAGGGCGGGCAGGGAGAAATATTCGTAGAGTTCGGGTTCCTGTGGTTGGGAGCGGTAAATGTCGATGAAGAAGTTTTCCGACAATCCGCTGTCTTTCAATTTTTGTTTGTTTTGCTCTATGATGTTGTAGAGCGATAATAGTTGTTTGAGCATAATTTTATGTGTTTAGTGCGCGTTCAAACTGCGCGGTTATGTGTGATATGATTTTATTCTGTAATGCTTTGCTGTTGCCCATGAATTGGCGTTGGGGGATCCGGGTATTCATTTTTTTTGTGTGCGCTTTGACGGTGTGCGCCTTTACTTTTTCTTTTCTGCCTTTCCTGTTTCGCGCGTGTTCTTTGACTTGGTGCGCTTTGACGGAGGCTGTGCCGGTTATTGTTCCGCCCTCGTTGTGGATTTGTGCGTAGGCAACGTCTGTTCCGATAATGATTTTGTTTTCGGTGGCGGAAATTTTCCGGATGCTTCTTTTGAGGCGGCCGGTTTTTACGAGGAGCGTTTGGTTTTTTGTTATCTTCCCTGTTTTGCCTCTTCGGGGGCGTTTGCGCGGCTTCCACGGCTCTTTTGTTTCGTCCTCCCACGCCTGCTCAACGAATCTGTCTTTGCTGAAATTGACGGCGATTGCGGCTATTTCGGTGGGCAGATTTTTATAGGTCTTCCGGAGCGCTTCCAGTTTACGTGTAAAGTTCGATATGTTTATTCGTGTCATAATTACATGGTCATTTCTGCGGAACGGACGACGCGGAGGAACATTTCTGTCAACCATCGTTCGAGTTCGGCGGGGTTCATGTTGTTGATTGTTTGATTGGTTGAGCTAAATCCTTTGATAAAGCTGTCGATGTTGACGGTGATGTTTTTTGTCTGGCTTTCGCTGCTGATTTTGCGGGCGTCGTCTAACCCGTTGGGTTTATTGTTGTTTGTGATGTCCGGGTTTGTGTGATTGTCGGGAACGCCGGAAAAGTCGCCTTCGGATTCTTCCACTTTTTTCTTTTCCGATTCTTTGAGCGATTTTTGGTATCCGTTATTGAATTTTTCGCCGATGCTGCCAAAGGCTTTTTTAGCGTCGTCGATGCCGGAGAGTTCTATGAATCCTTTTTTTGCGTCGGTCCATGCGCCGCCAAAGTCGCCGGAAAAGAGTTTTTGGAAGGCGCTTCCGATGGTTCCGAGTCCGCTGATCAGGCTCTTTATCCGGTTAATGATATATTCTTTGATAAGGGTTCCGAAGCCTTTGATGGTTTCCCATGTTCCATCTACAACTGCCCTGAATGTATCGAATTTTTTATAGCAGATGGTAATGGCAGTAATAACTACACCTATTATTGTGGCAATCCATCCAAGTGGAGATATATTCATTACGGCGTTAAATAATCCGGTTGCAACTGAGGCGATTTTCATTGCGCCGGCATAGCCTAATATGGCTATTTTTCCGGCATTGAATATCAACATGCCTGTTCCGATGCCTGCCAGCACAGAGCCGATTATGTCTATATTTTGAGCCGCCCACAGTGCGCCTTTGCCGATGGCGGTTATTATGGGTAAAATAGCGTTTCCCAGCCGGATGCCGTATTCTTTCACTTTATTCATGGTTTCTTTCCATTCGTCCATTGGGGTTTTAGTGTCTTGGTAAGCCTTATTTAGCGCGCCTTGCGAATTGGTTGTTGCGTCGATGGCTTTTTGGAGGCCGTTTACGTCCTGCATTAGAGTTGAGAACCCGATTGTTCCCATTTGGTCAAGGCCTAATAAATCAAATTTTTTGACGCGCTGTGTGTCGGTTAATCCCGACATAGCGGAATTTAAATCTTTGACAATATCGATCACCGGCCTTATTTTACCGGTTGTTTTGTCGAAAACATCTATTCCGATGGCTCGAAATCCGCTAATGTATTTTCCTGTTTTTTTGTCCACTTTTCCGATGGCTACGTTGACGTCGGACAATGCGCGCATGATTCCCTGCAGTGCAGTTGTGGATTGTTCTGCGCTCAGTTTTCCGGTGAGCGAGGCAAATGCTCCGGCGGTTTCTTCCAACTCGAAACCTACGTTCCGCGCCATGGGTATGACTTTTGGAAGGTACTGGGCGATGTCTTTGAATTCGGCGTTTCCTTCTTTTACGGTTTCAAACAGTATGTCGTAAACGCGGTTTGCGTCTTTGCCCGACGACATCATTACGGATACGGCCGCCGATGCAACGGTTTCGACGTCGGTAAATCCGGCTTTTGCGGCTCGCAGTGTCGGCTCTAATGTTTTTAGGGAATCGTTTACGCTAAGCCCGGCGCTGATGATCCGGTTAAAGGCCTTGGGTACTTCTTCCAGCGGCGCCACGTTGCGGCCTCCGATTTTCAACAGTTCGTTTGACAGATTTTTTAGCTGTTCCGGCGTTTGTTCGGCGGTTACGTTGATGGCGGCCATTTGTTCCTGCCATTGGTTGGCCATTTGTGCGGATTTATAAAATCCGGTTCCTAAGGCGACGGCTCCGGCGGCAGCAATGATCATTGGGTTTTTAATCATGTTTATTGCCCTTTCGAGTCCCGGAACTTCGCTTTTTATTGCGTCGAAGGCTTTGACGGAACTTAACCGGAGTGTGTCCAGTTTGCTTTGCATTCCTCCGACGGCTTTGTTTACCTGTTTTTTTGCGGCGTCTAAACCGGTATTTAATTTGTTTTGCAACTCGATTAACAGTTGTAATTTTGCTGTTCCTGCCATTTTTTTTTGCGTGTTTTGTTGTTTATGAAAAAAATAATATCTACTTTTGTGGCGGTGAGGCTTTCGAGCCATACCTCCCAAAAGCGGTAAGAATTTTGGTTTTTACCGCTTTTGTTTTGTTTTATATTCTATTTTCCCGCTACTGTTATATATCCAAACGGAGAAATCCTCCCTGTCCGAATAATGTTTCATTTGCCCATTAGCAATATGCCCGGCATCACTCAACTCTACCGTATCCGGAATACGCACCAAAACCCAATCGGCTTGTTTTTTGCCTTTTTTTATGGCATTTTGAATAGATGATTTTGTGCCCTTCGGCACTTCGATCTCGGCGATCTTACCATTTAAAAGCATATCCGCATTCCTGCCGGAAAAATTTTCCAAATATTCTTTTGGGTAAAAAAGCTTCCTCGCTACCTTGTCGCTCGCTTCCGTTTTGGCGTTCACCTCGATTATCGGCAACAGTTTAATTTTCGCTTTCGGTTCGAATTTTAAGAGGGTATTGACTGCATCTAAATTTTTTCCCAGTTCTTTTTCTCCGTGTAGCGGATGGACGTCAATTTCGTGTTTGCCGATAATGATGCTTTGGTACGTGTTTTCGGGCGGCAGGTACGCAATAGCCTTACGCAGTTCCGCGCGCGGGATACCGTTATAATAGGGGTGGTTTTTGGGGTAAATCAGCCCTGATTTTGCCAAATTGGTGCGAAACATGGGGGCAATAGGGACGTGCGGAATGCTTTCGTCGGGTGTTACGCTGCCGTCGCCGTCGAGCGACTGTAGGGCTTCGCACCGGCATCCCCAGCCGTTGGGCGGGTAGTGTGTTGCCCAAAACGGATCGTCTATCGGTTTTATAATCCCGTGCAATAATTGATGTTCCGGGCGGACAATATTATCGCCGACTGTCTGGTACCGGAGGTTGGGGATAACATCCTTTTCGCGCTCAAATTCTGTCCATCGGGCGGCGTTCTGCGCTCCGGCGATGGCCTGGTCGTATTCGGTACGCATCCAGAGTTCGTTGTATTTGAGGCCGGTTTTGTCGGCTGTTTCTTTGAAATCGCTCCATTCGCGGAGTTTACCGTTTTCGTCTTTGAGAGCCAGAGTGAGGTCGCGCAGTTCGTGATAATTCTTTGCTGCGCTGAACTGCCATGTATCGCGTGTGAGGCGCATCAGCATTTCGGCGTCGGGTGTGGAATAGTCGATGTTAATCTCTCTGTACGATTCGGCAATGCGGTCGGTCAGGAGTTTGCCCTGTGTGGACAGCAGTTTGTTGTCGGATTTGTCGCCGTTGTAAAGCCTCTTTAAAACAGCTTCAAATTCCTTTTGAATGGCGTTTAAATAATCTTCCGGCAACGATTCTGCGTGCGGATGTACGGATTTACAGTGCGGGCAGATATCGGCGTATAAGGGGCGCGCCTGTGTTTCAGGGCGCACACGCAGGTGCGCCCCTACCGAAAATTTGCGGAAAGACCCGGTAATGGGGGGCGTTGTTTTACGCCTTTGATAGGCAGATTGAATGTTTTTTGTATTTCTGTTTCATCCATATCAAAATGCAATAACGCCTCGTTGGTAATTAGCCACTGTTCGGAGAGAGTGAGGTCTTCGGTTTCGTCGAACTGGAATTGCATTGTTTTGTTATCAAACGGCAGTCCGAACGTCTGCAATAAAGGGAACAGGGAATCATTGATGACAAACATGATTAAACGCTTGTCGTCCAAAGCTATCTTGTCATCTAAGGTTCCTTCATGTACCTGCGTCTGCGCCCGGTTTGCACCTTCATCCACAATGGTTGTACTTCCCAGGAAGCGCTTGCTTACCTGTTTGTCGTGAAAAGCGATCGGTTCAAGATAAACTTTTTCCGGATTGCCGGCATTAGCCAAATCATGTACCTTGATGTCCGTTCCATTGGGTAATACGCCGGTGCCGGCTTCGCCCAAGCTTTTGAGGGCTTTATCAATACGCGGTACGTCAGCCTTGTTGGAGGTGGTTGCGGTAATGAGCGGTATTCCGAATCGCTCTGAAAATTCAGCGTTCGACTGCATGAGGTCGCGTTTCCATATCACATTGGCGGCGACGTCGTTAATCAATCCGAATTTACTGCTGTGAACGATCTCAATCACATTGGGGAGTTCGCTGTAGTCGATAAAACTGTTTCCGGAGGCTTCCGGATATACCCGTTTGAGTTGCGGACAAACATTGCGTCGCGGGATAGTATTAAATCGGACATTTTCGCCTTCACGAAAAAACTCCAGCAAAGTGTATTTCCGGGCAATAGCATCCAGGGCAGCGTCCAGGAAGTCGTAAAACCATTTCTTTTCCAGAGCCTGCGTCTGTTCGTCCAATTGTTCATGACTGTTCCTGTCCGTTACATAGAAGCGATGATTGAGCGTAGAAGCCTTGCGGATTCCGATTACCGACGAAAGATGTGCATCGGTAACAATGTCATCAATTAAATCCTGCATAAGGTACCAGCGCGGATCTTCGGGATCTTCGGCGGCGGTGATTGCCTGTCGCCACTTCTGAATATCCTTGCGTCCTCTGTCCTGAACCTCCTGTGCAATTTTCAGGATGATGTCGCTACCCGTCTTGTTTGGGGACTGTTGGGACCGTTGGGACGCTCGGGGACTGTTGAATATATCTTTTAATTTCATTTTTTTTGTTTATTTGTTTACCATTTATGATTTTGCGGTTTACGGCTTTGGAATACAAATTCATCGTAATTCTCGCCTTCGGGCGGCGGGATGAGAGGCAGGTCGGCAGAAATATTACCGAAACCCACTTCTTTGAGCCAGTCGAGGACGTCCTGGTATCGTTGCTGCCGATGTTCGGGAATATCCTTCATTCCGGTTTGGCTGTAGAGATGATAGAGTGCGAGGTCTATTGTAACGGTAACAATATACTGGTCGTGTTCGTCGGGATTGTCCGTATTAAAAAGAGCGTCCAGGTCGTAGTTCTTTAGCCTTGTAGAGCGTGGAGCCAGCCAGTGCTTAATCTGACGGATGGCCGTCTGTTCGGCTCGCAGAAGTTTGGGCGAATCATACCAGCTTTCCGCATCTGCCGTAAGTAACCTGATTATTTCCTGCTTGATTTGCATGCCGTAGTCGGCTTCTTGAATGAATCGTGCCATATTTTAAAATCTGTATTTGTTGAATGTTTTGCGGGGGGTGGTAAGTATATCGAAAGAAGATACGAATGTAGCCTTGTTGAGTTGGGCGATTGCGGACTGGAGTGCGTCCGGGCCGTCGTCGTTGGCTCCACTGCCTTTTTCAAATGCGAGGAGCTGGTCGATGAGGTTGGTTTGTCCGGCGTGTTCTTTTTCGTTTTCGTTGAAGAAGACGTTGAGTCGTTCGAAGTGTCCGGCCATGCTTTCGATGCGGTCGAATTTGTTTGTTTTGGGCGTTCTGTCCGGTACTACGGGGACATAATAGCCCCTACGGTCGCCTTCGGTATCGAAATCGTTTACGAATTCGTCCTGTGCGAACAGGCCTTCGATGAGGTAATTAATATTATATTGCTCCAGTTTGCGTTTTTCGTACAAATCGTAGAGCCATGCTGCGCAGATGGCTCGCGAGGTTTGTTTGACGAAGGAGTGGATGACGTGAAATTCGCGCCCGGTTTTACCGGCTAAAACGAGGGCTTTGTAGTCGCCGCGGTCTTTGTAGGATAAATCGCCATAGAGAATTAAAGCGTCGTAGTGGGCGAGCGGGAGCATTTTTTTGTGTTGTATCCATTGGGGGTCGAAGATGGCTCCGTCCACGAGGGGTGTGCACATGTATTCGCGCATCCAAGCGCGGTAAGGGGTTGATGCGCGTTTTTGTCGCCAGTAGTCGGCGGTGTATTTGGCTGGCCAGGAGGGGGTGAAATTGTCGTCGAGGACGGCTTTTACTTTGAAATGGCAGAAGGTTTTGGGGAGGTTCTGCGCCTGGGTTTCTTTGTTTGCGAGGTTGCAGAGTTCGATGAGTTTGGCCATGATTGAGTTTTTGTGAATGAGGTTGTTGCAGAATATAAATCGTTCTTTGCCTTTGTCGAAGCATCCCCAGAGGGTTCCGGTTACGTAATCGAGGGCTTCACGAATGAGGCGGTCGTTGTTGCAACGTTTGAGGTTGTCGATATCGTCGCAGACAATGTAATCGGGGCGGTGTTCGCCGTGTCTCAGTCCGCGGGGGTCTTGTCCGAATCCGAGTGCATGAAAGTGTACGCCGTCTTTTGTAGTGAAGTTGCCTTCGCTCCAGTCGCCGTTTTTGAATTGTTCGCCGTAATCGTTGATGATTCGGGTGTTGTATTTGAGTTCGGCCTGAATGTCGGCGAGCAGGCGAATGGCTTTTTCTTCGTTCTCTCCGATAAGCAGCATGAAGAACAGTTCTTTTTTTACGAGGGCAAGGTAGAGGGGCATCCCGATTACGATATGTACGGATTTGGCTCCTGCGCGGTAGATATCGAGGAGGGCTTTTATAACCGGATTTTTAATGAGTTTGTTGGCGATTTCGATGTGGTAGGGAGCCGGTTCGCAAGTGGCATAATGGGGAAAACAGTAAGCAAACCAGTCGGTATAACGGGCCTCAAGTTTTTTTATCCGGCGGTATTTTTGGTCGGATGTTTCGTTCGGGTCGAGTAAGGCTGCTTTGATGATGCGCTGGCAGTTCAGTTCGTATTCACGCAATATTTTATCGGGGTTAAGCGCCATTTTCGAGTTCTATTTTATGGATAAGAAACATTTTGTGATATACGGTCATTTCGGCGGCTATTTTGGGGTCTTTGGTGCAAATAAAATTGTCTAATTCGATGAGCACATCGCGGCAGACGGCGGCATTAGCTTTCTTGCTCATGTAGTCGTATGCTTTCATGACTTTGCTTAATGAATCTGCATCAATCGGGGGGAGTTCTTCTCCGTTTTCGTTGAGTCTTTTTTCTCCCCTGGCGATGCGCGTGGCTTCCTTTAAGAGCATGCGTTTGAGTTCGGTTGGTCCGGTGTCGAAGAGGTCGCGGGTTTCGTTCCAGCGGTATTTGTCGCGCCAGGCGTAGATGGTTTTAATGTCGCGTTCGAGAGCCTCTGCGATCATTTCCGGCGTCCATTTTTTTTCGCAATACAAAAATTCGGCATGATTGATTTCTGCTTGTCCGGCTTTTTTCTTTCGTTCTTTTTTCACCCTGTTTTTTTTTGCTGTTTTTTCTGCGAAAGTAGCTTTTCAGGTTCAAATAGGGAAGAGGGGTTGCAAATGGTTTTACGATTTAATAAAGCCATTTGAAGATTTAGTAAATCCGTTTTACACTCGGTTTGGAGGGTGTTTAACTTAATGATTATGTTTGCGCCGAAAAAAATGGCGGATGAGTAAAAAACTTGAAATAAAAATCAGTTCGGAAGGGACAACGGGCCGGATAGATATTATCGGTTCTATTTCGGAATGGAACGCGAATAATGCTACGGATTTTCGCGCACGTTGTACGGAGTTGAAGAACAGCGGGGTTACGGGCTGTCATGTTTATTTGATGACTTCGGGCGGGGACTGTTTTCAGGCGAGCGAGATTGTGAATATTCTGAACGAGGTTTTTGGGAGTTATACGGCAGAAGGCGGCGCGTTGGTGGCGAGTGCGGGGACGTATATTGCTGTTCGGGCGAGTTCTTTTGTGCTGGCCAAGAATGGGCAATTCATGGTTCATAAACCGTCCGGGTGGGCGGATGGCAACGAAAATGAGGTAGAGAATGCTTTGAAGTTGCTTAAAAATATTACCAAAGATTATTACGATACGTATGTTTCTAAATTGAAGAAACCGGAAGTGGAATTTAAAACCAAGTGGGAGGCCGGCGACTTTTGGATGACTGCCCCGGAGGCTTTGGAGTGGGGTTTTGTTTCCGGGATAAAAAATCAGCCGGCAGATATTGACGCAGAGACCGCAGGCATGATACGTGCCTGCGGTTCGCCGATTGCAGTTTCTATTTATTCAAATAATAATAACAACAAAAATCAATCAACAAAAATGAAAAATTTAGTAACGCTCCTGATAGCTGCCTGTGCATTGGAGGGTATTACTTCCGAGAGTTCAGAGGCGGAAGTGGTAGCGGCAGTTCAGGGGAAATTGAGCGCTCTGAACAAAAGGGTTTCGGATTTGGAGGCTGCGGCGAAAGCGCAGACGGAGAGCGCTATCCGGGCGCTGCTGGACGAGGCGCAGGCACAGGGGAAAATTGTTGCGGGCGGCGGTAAGACGTTGGAGCAGGTTCGTGCGACGTATGAAACTGTGGGGAAAAGCAGCGGCATTGAGGCTTTGCAAACGATTTTGGCGGGTTTGCCGGTTCCGAAGTCGATTCTATCGCAGATACAGGGTAAGAAAGGCGAACCGTCTGCTGAACATGAATGGAACTGGTATCAGGAACACGATCCCAAGGCGTTGGCAAGGATGGAAAAGGAGAATCCGGAGGTTTTTGGGGCGCTGTATAAGGCGGAGTATGGCATGGAGCCGGTGAGATAGGAGTTTAGAGTTTAGAACTAAGAGTTAAGTTAAGAATTAATTAAGAGTTATGGCAGTTTATAAAGAGGTTTGGACAAAAGAGGTGATCAAGGGTTTTGAGTTGGGGCTCAAGGATACTTTTTTGGATGGCGTAAGGGATTACAGCCAGTATGTAACAGGGGATGATGAGGCGCAGGTGATTCATTCAACTTATTTCGGAGTGTCGCCGGATGTATTGATCAATAATACGACTTATCCGATAGGGGTGCAGGCGTTGGATGGCAGCGATATTCCTATTTCGCTGGACAAATATCAGACGAAGGCGACGCCGATTACGGATGATGAGTTGTATGCGCTGGCATACGACAAAATACGTAATGTGAAGGATGCGCACGCGGAGTCGCTGGTTTTGAACCGGCTGAAAAAAGCGATTCATGCTTTTGGGCCGGCCAGCAGCACGACGAAGCATCCGGTGTTGTTGACGACGGGCGAACCGACAGGTACGGCGGCTGGCAGCCGGATCCGGTTGCGGTGGAACGATATTATCGCTCTGCGCGAGGCTTATTCGACGGCGGGTATCGAGATTGAAGGGTTGCGGCTGGTGCTTTGCCCGGATCATGTAAACGATTTGTTGTTGGAAGATTTGACGTTTACGAAAAGTTATGTCAATTTCCAAAAGGGGGTTATTACGAACCAGTTGGGGTTTGAGTTCCGGGAGTATGCTTATACGCCGTACTACACGGTATCGACAAAGGCGAAGAAATCGTTTGGGGCGATTCCTGCTACGGGAGATTTTCAGGCGTCTATTGTTTTCCCTGTGAGAAAGGTGGGTAAGGCGAGCGGTAAGACGCTGATGTATTACAGCGAGGCGAAGACGGATCCGGAATATCAACGGAATTTGATCGACTTCCGGAATTATTTTATTGCTATGCCTCTGGTTTCGGATGGCTTTGCGGCGATTGTTTCGGGAGCGGTAACGGAGTGAGTTTAGAGTTTAGAGTTTAGAGTTTAGAGTTTAGAATTAATTAAGAATTATGCAGGTAACGAAATTGATGAGGGATGGGGCGGCCAAGATTGTGGAAAAGCAAGGGGTTGGCGCGCTTTGGGTGAATAAAAAAGGGGAGTTTTTTACTTCTGAAAATTTGGCTTTGGTTTCGGTTGAGAACGACAGGGATAGCGTCGCGAAAATTGACGTTGTTGCAAAGGTGGCGGCAATGCCTGTTGTTGCCGATGAGGATAAGAAATAATCGGTATGAGTTTACGTGGAGTTTCTATAAAAGAGGGTGCGATTGGCGCCAACGTTGCAGGCGACAGCCGGGAGTTCGGCTTAGTCTGCAACGGGGTTGCCGTCGCCAACCAGGTGCAGTTGAATACGCTGATTACGCTTCGGCGGCCGTCGGATGCGGCGGCGTTGGGGATAGACGCGGCGTATGATACGGCCAACGACGTGCGTGTGTTCCGGCATATTTCGGAATTTTACCGCTTGGCGGGCGAGGGTCGCACATTGCATTTGTGGCTGGTTGCGAAGTCTGTAATGCCGGTTAACATGGTTGCGGCGGCCAAACAGTTGGTTGTTGAATCGGGCGGTAATATTTCCGATATTGTGTTTGCTTTTAATCCCGATTCGGGCTACGAGAGCACATTGATTGACGGTTTGAACAGCGACGTAAAGGCGGCTGTTCCTGCGTTGCAGGCGTTTGCGGCGTGGTGTGATGAGCATGATATGCCGCTGCATACGGTTTTGGAGGGGCGAGCTATTAGCGATACGCTTTCGTCGCTTGTCAGTTTGCGGGATTTTCAGGTTTCGGGCAACGTGCTGGAGGCAGATAAGGTAACGTTGGTTATCGGTCAGGATTACCGTTATGCGGAGACGCTTTCGGCATTGGGTAAGAAGTTTGCGGACGTCGGGACGTTTTTGGGCAATATAGCGTCGCAGGCATGGAACCGGAATCCGGGCGAAGTAGCTACGCAGAATCTGACGGATGTAAAGCTGTCGGAGTGGCTGGTTGGCGGGTTGTCGAATCACAAGCCGTACAGCGAGGTTTTCGGGGATTTTGAGACTTTGAACGCAAAGGGGTATGTGTTCCCGGTTCGCTATCAGGGTACCGCGGGCTGGTACTGGAACGATGGGCACACTTGTACGCCGGTTGTTCTGGATGCTGCGGGTAATATCAATCTACACGCTATTTATTACAGTCATACGATTGATATGGCGAAGCGCGCTTTGCGAGCTGCATACATGCCGGAGGTGAAAAAGCCTGTGGAACTGGACGAAAACGGCAAACTGACTACTGATATGGTTGATTATTACAATGCTGTTGGGAACAATGTGTTTGGCGAACTGGCAGGCAGGGGGTTGATTTCGGACGGTTATACGAATACCGATCCGGAGAGCGACCTGCTGATTGAAAAAGTGTTGAATGTGCAGTTTGCGGTCATTCCTACGGGGATGATTAATGAAATAAAAGGGACTATTAATCTCAAAAATCAGTAGGTTATGTCGAGGATTAGAAGAATGGGCGAGGTATATTCGTCGGGCGATGTGATAGTAACGGTAGCGGGTATGCGCGACGTGAATCCGTCGGCTATCGAATACGGTTACAGTTATGCGCACGAATACCAGCGGGGCATCCGTCGCACTCCACGTGGCTGGCGGATGGGGGCTAAGGAATTCGAGGGCAGCATTACGCTTCCGCTGGACGTTGCTGCGGAGTTTGAACGGATAGCTCCGGCGGGCGATGTTGCCCGGATACGGCCGTTTCCGATCAACATTGTATATTTCAATGCGGAGAACGAAATGATTCGCGACATGGTCGTGGCCAAGTTTCAGGGCAACAAGCGTTCGGTTACTAACGACGGGGAGCTGGAGAACCAGTACGATCTGTTTATTTTGGATATACAATTAAATATTGGATAAAACTTTAAAACATCTTTAAAACAATGAAAGAAAAAGAATTGCCGGATGGTATTACGGCGGAAATGGTTGCCAGCGCCAAAGCGAAGTATGGCGAGGATAAGGTAAAGATGATTGACATCTACAATGAAGAAAGCAATTTGGTTGAAAAAACGGCGCTGGTTTGCGTTCCTTCACGAACCGTTATTGGGCAGTTCCGGCGGTATTCGGACACGGATCCGAAAAAGGCGGACGAAATTCTGGTGAAGGCTTCGTTGCTGTCGCACAAAGAGGAGGTGCTGGCGGATGATGGGTTGTTTTACGGGGCATTGGCGGGCATCGCGGAATTGATACCTGTTCGGAGGGCTGTTGTAAAAAACTGCTGACGCAACTGCCGCATCTGCCACGATTGAAGGATGCGGACAGTTGCGAAACAGAGGTTGAGGTAGAAGTATATAACGCCATGATCCGCTTCTTTTTTAAGGAAAATCCGGAAGGGTTAAGCGACATGGAGTTTGCGGTAAGAGTGAAGGAGTTGTGTTTTTTGGCGGAAGAAGGGTTTTTGAGGGGAGTTAAAAAGCAATGAGGTTTGATTTTACAGGACGATACATGGCGGCTTTTGGCTTTGTGGCTGCGAACGTGGCGGGCAGGCTGGGCAACGAACTGGCGGGCATTGTCCGCGGAGACAGCGAGTTGGGAAGCAATAACGCTGTTTATCTTTGGGATAAAAATACTTCGTTCGACGAGGTAACGCTGTATGAGGACGTAAAAGAAAAGGGTTATGTGTTTGGCTTTCGTTCTATCACGGATGATTATAGCAGCCTGTTTGCTACGCCTCCGATGTTGTCTTTGAAACGCTCCAAGAAACTAATTATTACGCCGGTTAACAACAGTGATACGACAGTGGTTGAACGATATACTACCGAACCTTACGAGATTACGTGGCGTGGTTTGCTTATCGACATGGAGAATCATGAGTTCCCGCTCGACAAAATGGAGCAAATGAACAAGATTTTTGAAGTGAACGGGGTGTGGAATGTGGCAAGCGAGATCCTGCAGGCGGTGGGCGTCCAATCTGTTTTTATCAAAGACCTGTCGTTTGATTTTGTGGAAGGATACGAGGATACCATCTCTTACACGATGACTATGCAGGCAATACGCCCGCTGGAGTATGATTTAATTAAAAATTAAAAATTAAGAATGAAAAGGTTTATTTTTTTATTGAGCATCAGTATGATTGCATTTTTGAACATGAACGCCCGGATTACTTTGGGCAATGTGAAGCTGGAAAATGTATCTCAATTTGAGATTAGCGAGAGTATTTTGGAACTGTCCAATACGGCGAAAATTATTCTCCCGAAACAGTATGCGCTCAAAGCTGATAAGGCTATTTTGGAGCAATTTAAGGTGGGAGACAGGGTGAAGATTGAAGCGGGCTATAACGGCGATCTTCAAACGGAGTTTACCGGGTACGTCAGCGAAATTGACAGCGATATTCCGCTTGCGATTAGCTGTGAAGATGATTTATATCCTTTGCGACAGACTAATTATGTGAAAAGTTATCCGGCTTCCTCTACGTTACAACAGATATTGGCCGATATTATTCCTGCCCATACGGTGGGACTGGATGCGGGAACGGCTGAAATAAAAATCGGTAAATACCAAATAGATAATGCGAGCGCTTTTGCTGTTTTGCAGGATTTAATGAAGAATTACGGTCTGTACAGTTCGGTTTACAACGGGATTTTGCGTGTGGGACTGGCGTATGACTATGGGGAAAATACGCAAGTTCACGAATATGTTATCGGGGAAAACGTCAAAAAAAACGAATTGAAATACAAACGGAAGGAAGATTTTAAAGTTCGGTTCAGGGCGGTGGCTACTCTCCCGAACGGTAAAAAAACTACGGCAGTTGTTGGCGCGAAGGAAAAGGACGCCTCCGAGCGGACGCTGAATTTTGCGGGGCCGATGACAGAGGCGGAATTAAAGCAAAAGGCGGAAGCGGCATTGGCGAAGGTTCGTTACGACGGTTATGCGGGAAGCATTACGGGTTTTGGGGTTCCGCGAACGCATGCCGGCGACGCGCTGACCGTAAGGGATGTGCTGGAAGCGGATAATCGGTATCGGGACGGCAAGTACTTGATTGAAAGGGTAGGTATTTCCTATAATGAGTCGTCGGGGTTTAGTCGTCAAAATACCCTGAGTTACAAAATTGAAAATGGCGGCACAAACGCCTGATTTTGCTTGGGGCGTACCCATTATCGGTTTTTGAAATATAATTGATTCTACGGGATTTTAAAGGGGTTTTAAAGTATTATGGGAGCATTGGAACAGGCGATAGAAAACGCCATTGGCGTGCAGGCCGACCGGAGGCAAATAAAGCAAATAATTACCGGCACGGCAATGAATGTGGGCGAAACGGCCTGCGACGTTATGCGTGAAAATGCTCCTGTTATATACGACGCCCGACTGAATGCGATTGATGATAAACTGGCGAGTTATGTAACGGTGGTTCCGAAAGCGGGCAGTTTTGTTTTGGTTGGCATTGTTGAAAACTTGAAAACGGAGGCGGTTGTGCTGCGGTGTTCGGAGGTAGAAAAGGTCAGGATAAAAATCGGCGACCAGACGCTGACGGTTGATAAAGAGGGTTTTGTTATTAACGGAGGGGAAAACGCGGGTTTGATAAAAATCAACAGTATCGTGAGTTGGATGCAAAAGGTTTACTCGGACTTGCAAACACTCAAGACGCAATTGGCTACCCACCCGGTGGCAGGCAATGGGGCAGTTTTGGCTCTTTCGTTTAATCCTACTACTCAAAATCCGCTGGTTAGCGATTTTGAGGATGAAAAAATTAGGCATTGATGAGGGGCATTTTACTCGACGAAAACGGCGATCTGTTAATTAAGCCTGTGCGTGAAAATGGTTTAATTTCTTCGGGACTGGTTGTGGGCAGTAACGATTATCAGGGTGTACGGCTGGTGATTGAGGCGCAAAAGGGTGAATTGAAAGAGGCGCCAACGGTTGGATTCGGAATCGACAATTATCTGAAATCGCCCGAAGAGGTGAAACAGAAGTTTGTGAATGAACTGACTAAGGAACTGAAATCCGTGGGGTTTAAGGAGGCAAAGGTGATGGCAGGTGAAACGTTGTTGGAGTTTGAGGTAGAGATTAATGGTTAGTGGTTAGTGAAGAGGTAAAAATTATGGCAAAGGAAGCGAGGGGAATCAGGAATAACAATCCGTTGAATATTCGGCATAATGGGGATTTATTTCAGGGCGAAATTCGTCCGGGTACGGACAAGTTGTTCAAACAGTTCAGTTCTCCGGCTTACGGCTACCGTGCGGCGTTTATAACGCTGGGTACGTATTGGTCGAGGGGCTGGAATACGATTGAAAAGATTGTTGGACATTGGGCGCCGCCGAACGAAAATAATACTGAGGGTTATATTGAGAAGGTAGAGAAGTGGTCGCAGGTGAAGCGGGACAAGGTATTGACGGCCAATGATGGAGACGCTTATATAGCTATTGTGATGGCGATGTCGCTGGTCGAGAATGGGGTTTCGTGCGATATGCGCGAGGTTCGTGCGGGGTTTGCGTTGCAGAATAAACTGAAATCAAAATTATTGAGTGATGGAAATTAGTTTTGTGGATTTATTGCCATATCTGGTTTCGGTTGTTACGGGTGTTACAGGCTGGTTGACCGGCCGCCGGAAGCAGCGGAATGATTTTCTTTCGGAGTTGCAGTCGTCGATTGATTTGCTGGCGAAAGAGAACGCCGAACTGGTAGAGCGGGTGGTTTGTATGAACAAGGAGATTATTGAACTCCGGAAAGAGAATGCTCAATTACGGGCGGAGGTAGAGGAACTGAATGCGAGACTATCGAATGTAAAGACTATTACGAGAAAAGCATGAAAACGTGGAAAGAATACCGGGATTATGGTTGCTTACAGTGGTTGCTGCTGTGGGTGGTTCTTGCGGCAGGCTTGTTTCTTTTTAGCTGCTGTTGCTCGACAAAAACCGCTGTGTCTGAAAGCCGGCAGGAGGATCGTTTTGCCGAAGTCAGTAAAAAGGCAACCGACAGTGTGTATGTGTCTCGGTATGACAGTATTTTTATTCGCGAGACAGGGGACACGGTTTTTATAGACAAGTATCATATCCGGACAGATTACCGGTTGCGAGTGGATACGGTTAGTGTTCGTGATTCTATATACATTGATACGGGTGTGTTTGAGGTGAAGGAGGTAAACCGGCTTAGTATTTGGCAAACGGTTGAGGTGTGGTGTGGGCGACTGTTGTTGGTTGCTGTAGTTTTGGTAGTGGTTTACGGGTTGTTTAAAGGGCGTTCAAATGATGGTGAAGGCGCTGGATAATCAGTCGTTGTTGGATATAGCGGTTCAGACAGGAGGTTCTATCGAGGTAATCTTTGAACTGTGTGTACTGAATGATTTATCGGTTACTGACCGTCTAACGATTGGACAGGAGCTGGTGGAAGCGACGCCAGTGCACAGGGATATTGTAGCTTATTATTCGGCGCGGGACATTCGTCCGGCTACGGAGATCAGAGAGGAGGATGAGCGCAGAGAAGGGATCGAGTTTTGGGCCATTGAAACGGAGTTTGTGGTTAATGGTTAATGGTTAATGGTTAATGGTTAGGAGATGGCACGTAAGATAGGCGAAATAAAAAAGGAGATTACCGGGCGGTTTATGTCGGAGGCGGTGGTTGCGGAACGGTATGGGTTTGATGTGGGTTCGTCGTTTGATTCGGTGTTTTCGAGCATCAGCATGGAGAGTATTGTATTCTTTGTTGTGGCCGCCTGTATCTGGACAGCCGAGGTTCTTTTTGATTTGCACAGGAAAGAGGTTGTGGATATGATTGACGAATTGAAGCCGCACTCTCTTCGCTGGTACGTATCGAAGGCGAAGGATTATATGCTTGGCTATCTGCTGGTTTCCGATGCGGATTATTATGATACGTCGAGGATGTCGGATGAAGATCTATCGGCGGCTCGTGTGATTAAGTATGCGGCGGCGGTGGAGCGGTTGTCGGTTGTTTATTTGAAGATTGCGGGAGAACCGTACGGGGAGCCTGCGCCGGTTGACGCTGAGGTTTTGGCGGGCTTTACTGAATATATTCATGAGGTGAAAGATGCAGGCGTGGCGATAGAGGTAGTTAATGAGCCGGCCGAACATTTTCGGATACGGATGGATGTGTATTACCATCCGATGGCGCTCAATAGTCAGGGTCAGTCGTTTGCTACCGGCGCTTATCCGGTACAGGAGAGCATCCGGGCCTTTATAAAAAACCTCCCGTTTAATGGGGAATACAAAAATGTAGCTTTAATCGATGTTCTTCAACAGATAGAAGGTGTGGTTATCCCGGAGATTTTGTTGGCAGAAACCAGTGTGGATGGCCTCTCATGGGAGGCTGTTGCTGCCAAGGCTAGCCCCTGGTCGGGCTATTATAAGATTTATGACGAGAGTGATTTGAACCTTCGATTTATCCCGTATGAGAGTATTTGAAGTGGATATTCGGCGCCTGGTTGTACTTCTGTTGCCAACGATGTTGCGTAAGGAGTTTTCTATGTTGATGCTGTGGTCGATGACAGCGCCCGTGGTTACGCTTTATGACAGTTTTATGCGTAACCGTTCGGGTAATTTGTATAGGTTGAAGGCCAACGGACAGGTGTGTTACTTGCGGCGGACGCTGAATGATGCTTTTCCGGCGGCTAACGGAAAAATTAAGATCTACGACGGCGGAGTTACGGGGGAGTGGTTGTATGCATGGGATGAAGGTTATAACAGCTACAATTACTATCTGTTGGTACCGGACGACGGGGTGATGCTGTGGGACGGGCCTTCGATTTTGTCAGGAAAAAATCATTTTGTGGTTGTGGTTCCGGCTCTCTTAAGAGAGAATCCGGACAATATTACTCAATTAAGGGCTATTGTTAATAGCTATAAATTGTTATCGAAATCTTATTCTATTATTTATGAATAAAGCAAAATATACAGGTTATCCGACAAGAAATTTTCCTTTGTCGACGGAGGCTCTTGATTTTATTCAGGAACAAATATTTTTGGTTGCGGAATATGCTAAATCGGCGGGAGGTAATTTTATTCTGTCGGGATGCGCGCAAAACGGCAGTAATATTTCGGCGGGAACGGTGATTGTTGATGGGGAGATACTGCCCTTTAAGGCAGGTACTATACAGTCACATGTACGCATTGTAGAAGAATCTGAGGGTATTACGGCTGCCGGCAATGTATATGTCGGCGCGCGCACTGTTCGCCGGGTTGAGTTTGGTTTTGATGCGAACGGCGGGGGTTATGAATGGAGTTCGTTTGTTCCGTTTCCGACTAACGCTCAGTTACATGCTGATTCTGCAACGAAACAGGAAGTTAATGAGCTGCAAAATCTGGCTATGCCTAAAGGAGCAATTATCCTGTGGAGCGGGGGCGTTACCAATATTCCGGCCGGTTTTCATCTGTGCGACGGGGCGACTGTTTCGGGCTATGGTGTTGTTCCGGATCTTCGCGGTCGTTTTGTTGTTGGTCTTGACCCGACGAAAGCGTCCACTCCGAGTAATTCGTCCGATCTGACAGAGAACTACGGGGCTGCCGGCAATACCGGAGGGCAAAAAGCGGTAGCTCTAACTACCAGTCAGATGCCTGCGCACAGTCATTCATTGAGGTACAGCAAGGGAAAAATCGACGGGACAGGCGACCAGGACAGTGGGAGATATCCCGACAAAGGGGATTTGAATTTTTCGGCGAATACGGAAAATACGGGTGGAGGTCAACCTCATGAGAACCGTCCACCGTATTATGTATTGGCGTTTATCATAAAGGTTGTTTAATAATTTTCTAATGATTTTTACAAATATGGCAATTACTCCAATTAACACATTAAAGAGCTGGTTTCGGCGCGGTCTGAAGCCGCTCGAATCGCAGTTTGCGGCATGGATGGACTCTTACTGGCATAAACAGGAATCTATCCCTTTGTCGGCCATTCAGGGCTTGGTTAGCGCACTGAATGCGAAGGCGAGTCTTGAAATGTTTAACGTTATTTTAGCGCAAGTGTTCGAGAGACTGAATGCGCTGGATGGCGGTTCACCAGGCGAGGCGACGCCGCCGCCGGATGTGGACTTGTATTATAACCTGAATGGCGGCACGATGGCCAATTATAATGGAGGTAGCGCTCCGGGTCTTTATTGGACTGGCTCCACGATCACAATACCGACAACGGTACCGACGAAAGTGGGACATAGTTTTGCGTATTGGGAAAGAACTGATAATGGTGCTCATTATTACCCCGGCAACATATTTATCATCTCTGGCGATATGGCGCTGGTGGCGCGGTGGGAAGATACCGGCGAGGCGACGCCGCCGCCGGAAACAGAAGGCTACCTATTCACCCTTAACATGAACGGAGGTACCGGTCAGCCGGGAGCTGTCGGGGAAGATACGGGATATTATGCTGTTGGCGAGAGAATAGGAAGCCCAAGCCTGCCGCCTGTTAAAGAAGGGTATATTTTTGCAGGCTATCGTGATACGGCTACGGCGAATAAGGTGTTTGAAGGCGATGTTGATTCATATACATTCGATATGCCGGAACGAAACGTTACCGTCGAGGTTCTATGGGAAGACGGCGAGACGACTCCACCGCCGGAAACAGAATTATAATGCGTAATAATTCATGAATGAATCAGGGCTATCGGTGATTATTCCCTTCTTGAACGAAGGCAAAGAAGTGGAATTGACGGTTGAAAACATCCGGGAAACGGCTTTGTGCCACCCGGATGTTATCCTAATTAATGATGGTTCGACCGACAATTTTGATTACGAAGCGGTTGCGAAAAAATACAACTGTCGTTACATCCGTCATGATGAACGGCAAGGCGTTGCGGCTTCGCGTGATGAGGGTGTGGTTTTGTGCGAAACGCCGTACTTTATCTTACTTGACGCACACATGGAGTTTTATGAGCAGGGATGGGACGTTCGCCTGGCGTCGGTCTTGCAAGTCCATCCGCGCAGCCTGGTCGGTATGCGCAGTTGGGTGTTGTGGGAGAGCCGCGAGAACCGGCGGGCGAAGGTATCGCCAACGTATGGGGCTGTTATATCCATGAATGAGACGGATATATTTAAATGTAAATGGAATTATACCGATCCGGATCCGGGTTCTAATATAGTAGAGATAGCGTGCGTGCTGGGTGGCGCTTATGCCTGCAGCCGGGAGTACTGGCTGGAACTCGACGGTCTGCATGGCTTGATGGGATATGGCATGGATGAGGAGATGATCAGCCTGAAGGTGCGCAAGTCAGGCGGGCGTTGCCTGCTGATAAAGGACATGGTTGCGGGGCATGTCTATCGGCGACAGGCTCCGTATGAGGTAGTGGATTTTGTTTTAGGGAACAAGATATTCGTTATTGAACTGTTTTTTGAGGGAGGTATGAAGGAAAGGTTGTATGAAAAGTTAAGGGCTCGTTACGGTGAGGAACGGTTCGATAGGGTGTATGGCGAACGGGATGTGGTATTGATAGAAAGGGAGAGGGCGTATCTTGAAGGGATAAATCGGAGAAGCTTTTCGTCCTTTATTAAAGACGAAACATTAAAACAATGAACAAATTAGCAACACACAACAGTTTATCGGGTTACCGGGTGAAAACATGGTGGCTCCGGCCATTCAATTTCCTGAGTAAGTGTCAGGACAAGACGTTGGAGGAACAGTATGCCTCCGGCGCTCGTAGCTTTGATTTGCGTTTCGCCAAATACCGGGGCGAATGGTATGCGGCGCACGGGGCGATGGTTTATGAAATTACGTTAAGTCAGGCCATCAGGAAACTGGCCTCGCTTCCCTGTCCGGTTTATTTCCGGGTACTCTGCGAGGACACTTTTTATCGGCAATCGGACGCAAAGGAGCTGTCCATGCGGATTTCTGAAGAAATTAATGAATTGTCCGGTTTAACCCCACTTTACGTTCAGTCCAAGCGGACGTGGGAAGTGGTTGTGGAATATGCCGGGAACAGGGAATGTGCCAACTTCGACCTTTGGTCGTTCACCGAGAATGACCGGGATTCGCTCTGCACTAAGGTGGCACAGATGTACGAACTTCAAACGACGGATGATAAAATAAACTTTATCGGCTGCTACGAATCAGCCGGCGTGCCCTGGTTATTTGGATTACCGTTGCCAAGGCTGGCAGCCCGGGCATTGACGCCAATTGCGCTGAAAAAACAATGGAAAGAGAATGATTGCCCGGTGGTGGACTTCATATAGTGTCATTTGTCATCGCTGGAATGAACGACTGCTATTTTTGCTACGCCTGTTTTTTCGATGGATAAGGTTACTTTATCTGGCAGCATATAACAAGTATATTCATTGCCTTTTTTTGCGTCCTCGAACTGTATATTGGTTGGCCAATAGAATATAAATAATTCGATTACGCGGTGCGGTGTTCCGGTTATTTCGACCTGTTCGGGTAAGAAGTAGCCGGATTCGCTTTTTACTTTGTAGCGGATGGTAAGGCGTTCGGGATTGCCTTTGCTGGTGCGCTGAACGCACTCGCTGATAATATAACCGTTTTTGTATTCGTTGCTTTTTTCACTCATTTGCATGTGCTTGTACAGGAAATCAAGCAACCGGAGGTGTGAGAAATTTAACTCCAACCCGCCGGTAAAGACGGTCAGATAATCGTGCCGGCTGTTGGCTTTTGTCATCATTTTTACGCTCGCCTGCATCCGATTCTGTTTTTCTTCAAAGGATTCCTGTGCAAACAGCAGGCAGGGAACGGACAGGAGAAGTAGTAGTAATCGTGTTTTCATGGCAAATTATATTTTTTGACGTAAAAGTAATGTATTTTTTATTACTTTTCATAAAACCAGACCGGTTTTACCTTTCCGGATACGATGTCGTAAATCTCGTGCCATGTCGGAAGTCCGCCTATTTGCCTGTCGTCGATATAGACGTCGGCAAATATTTTGCGTGATGCGAAGCCGTATTTTTTCACCACTCCCGGCGCATGGTTGTTTACCCGGTTAAAGGGTATTTTGTGTTCGACTAACCAGTTTACCATATCGGTTTGGTAATCGCCTTCGCGGCATGTCCATATAATGATGTAATGCCCGTCTTCCGCCAATTGTTGCATGATTTCGGCTGCATAAGGCGCCGGCGCGCCGATAGCGGGATATTCGCCGGTATGTAATGTCCCGTCAAAATCTACCGCTATGATCATATCGTTTGTTTTTTAAATCCCACGCCTCTTCCTGAATGATAGCTATCCAATTATCATTGATATACTCCAATACATCTCCGTGCGCTTTGTCTTCTTTGTATAACCCAATCAGATACGACGCCGGAACATCAATCATTGGCTTGCCTTTGTGTATTCCCCAAGGCATCGGGGATTCGTCCGTTAACTTCATAGATACTTCTTTTTAATGTCTTTTGTTAAATTATATAATTGCATTATTGCTTTGTCCTTGGCCTCTATCAGTCCTTTGGCTCGTTTTATGCCATTGGTTACGGTCGAGTGATGGCAGCCGCACAGCCGGCCTATTTCGCTGTGCGAATAGCCGTTCAGGTACAGAATATAACGATATACGTGGCGGGCGTCGGTTATTCGTCTCGCCCTGCTTGTTCCCAGAATTTCTAATTCGGGAATGCCTGTTCGTTTAGCAAATTCGGTAATCATACTGTTTTCATTAATTGTTCCTGTCCGGGAATCGAACCCGGATTAAACCGTTCAGGATTTTTTTTAGAAAAGGTTTTGGTTAAATCTTTTTGAATAAAAAGTATATGAAACAGATGTTATGCGTTCGACATGGAGAGATTGAGCCAGATGTCCCGGCCGTCTTCGTCTTTGTATTTGGCTTTGACAAAGGTGCTTGTTTTTTGCGGGACGTAGGCTTCCTGAATTTCCCGGACGTGGCTTATCAGTTCCTCGTCGCCGATTTTAACCGCCCGGTTGTAGAGTTCGAGCACGCGGTTGGCTTTTAATAGACCTTCTTTGTTTGGTCGAAGCAAGTCGCGGATCATCTCTACCAGTTCTGCGTTGGATTCGTTGAGTTTGCCGGACAGCCATTGGTTAACGCCTTCTACTCCGGAAGCGGCCAGATCCCGATTCCAGCCATCTACGACATTGTATCCGACGATTATCGTCCGATCGCATTTTTGGGTGGAGAATGTGTGTGTCTGCTGCTTTTCCCAGGCTTCATCGCTCATGTTGTACACTGTTTTTTTGAGCGCCAGAACGTTTCTTACGCCATCGAACACCTCTCCCTTGGACAGGGTGAGGTTCTTGGCTACCTCAATCAGTTTTGGGAAAAAGGTCTCTACAAATTCGTGTTGCAGTTGTTTTAATGTTTCCCGTTCTCTGATTTCTTTTTCTTTTTCGCCTTTCTTTCTTGCTTCTAATTGCGCTTCGAGAGCGGTTAATTCTTCTTTTGTTAAATCTTTAATGTCCATGATGATAAATTTTTAAATGTTATTTAAATGTTAGATAATTTGAGTTCAATCTCGTCTAATTGCCGGCGCGGATTGGGTTCGTTCAGCATATTGTTGAACGTTGCATAGCTGCAGCCCAATTCCGGTTGAATGCGAATATCGAAAATCCTTCGGCGAACGCTGGTAGCGGTGTCGAATTGCGACAGCAGTTCCTGCGCTTTCAGGCACCGACGCAAGTAGGCCGCCCGCCGCCCCAGTTTCATAAGATGGATTTTTCTGCTATCCATTGTTATTAATTCAAAAATGCAATGCATTGAATTTCCTGTCGTATTTTATCCTGTTTAGACAGGATGCTCGACATTTTAGGAATGAAGTTCCGCAGTTCATCTACCGTCATTTCGCCCAGCGTTTTGCCTGCTACGCGCGGCTGGCGCATAAAGGCGTTTACTCTGCTCCAGTCGGTAGTGTCGATGCCGTACTTTTGCAGGCGGTGCAGGATGGTTGACCGCAAATGTTTCAGTTCGGCTATTTCCGGCGAGCAGGATTGGCGGCCGATTAGTTCATTGACCAGGCTTTGCATTTGTTGAATCATTCGATTGTAACCTTGCGGGTCGCTTTCGTAAAATTCGCTCAGGGAGGTTGTGCGGAGGTTGCTGTATTGCCACACCCAGTCTTCTTTGTTGGCCTGCGGAATCTGTTTTAGCAGCGTGTAAAAACGTGCGTGGGATACTTTAGTTTCCATGTTTCATATTTAATTTTTCGCGTTTAATAACCCGTTTCAGGCGGCGCATATCTTCGATTACGTCGATCCGCCGCCCGTCGGATAACGTGATTTTGGAGGGCTCGCAGTCTTTAAAGATACGTTGTTGAAGGTCTTTATCGGCGATGCCGTTTGCTTCGCACACCTTGCGCGTGTCGGCCAGCGTAGAGCCTGTCAGGTTGATGTATTTACGGCCAAAGCGGCTGTCTAATTCGTCATAGCCGGCGCGATTGAGGCGTACGCCGCGTTTGATTTCATACTCCAGATTCTCGGTGCCCAGAATAACCAGCCCCAGGACGTCCTCACACTCGTTAAAGAGGTGGATAAGGGTGCGGAAGGCCGATGGCTTCAATGAATTGGCCTGGTCGAGAATAATCAGCGGGCGAGTGTTCCGGTGCGACAGGGTTTTAACCGTTTCGCTGATGTTCCGGATCAGGCTTTGTACGGTGGCATTGGAGAAGCCTTTGGGAACTTCCGCTCCGGTTTCGCGGGCGATTTCCGCCAAAAAGGTACGTCCTATCCATTCGTGGCAATTAATCCAGAATACGCCGTGTTTGCGGTTCGCCTGATAAAAATCCTTTGCGGCAGCCGTTTTTCCCGAACCGGCTTTGTGCGAGATGCCGATAAACATGCTTTCGTCTTTAGCGTCGCGCAAAACGTCGGTAATGATACGGAAGTTGGTCGTTTCGGCAAGGTTCCAAGTACCATCGTCCCATTCGTAGCCCAGCGCCAGGGCAATGGTTGTATAGACGTCGCTGCCTTCGGCGGCGTAGCTTCCTTTGCGCAGTTGCGATATGGTCGCTTCCGAAAGTTTGCACTTCAGGGCTACCGCCCGGTAACTGCCTAATCGTTCTTTTTCGTCTTCAATGAGTTGAAGAATTGCGTTTTTTTGTTCGTTTGTCATACTGTTTACGTGTTTTAAATGTCCTTTAAAGTGGTTGTGAGGCTGCCTTAAAGGGTGTTTCATTCATAATTTATTGATGATTTTTATTCTTCACTTTTTTGTTTTTTGATGGTTTAAAATCCTTATCGCACAATTCCAAGTCTTTTACTATCATCTTTAAATCCGACAGGGTGATATTCTTTTTACCGATGGTTGCAAAAGGCTCCCATGCTTCGTTAATTAGCGCGTATTTATTAATTAAAAAAAAATCAAATACCCGATCGTTGCGTTCTACCCATTGCATCATTGCCTTATATGAAGCAAATTCGCGATAGGATGTGCTCTGTTCGCCTATAATCATATAAGTGGCTTTGAATCGTGTTGAATTTTCGATTTTCTTTCTATTTGTTAGCATTTTAATATTTAATTAAGTCCCTTGTATTTAAAATTTCTTCTTCTTCCGTTTCCCACATTTCGCGCAAATAGGCTGTTTCTGCCGCCTCGTGTGCGTGTTTTTTGATGCGACCGCCCAGCAGGAGACCGACTTCGGAAGTCGGTTCGTTTTCTTCGTCAGGCGCAATATACTGCGTTTCTGCGCTTCGTTGACGGGCTTCGATTTCCCGTAATTTCTTTGCCCGGTATGCCTCGTTGTCGGCGGCGATTTTCTTCATCTTGCCGACAGCCCGCATATCCTTGTTGGGGCCGAAGCGTTGCGCTGGGGGTACTTCGGCGAATGTGCCCAGGAAGGTTGTGCCGTCAAAGAGATGTACGCGGCTGAGATCTTCCGGATCGAAGCAGTTAATCAGTTTTTCGCCGGTGTATTTATCCACGATTTCGCAGTCGTCAATACCATAGTAATAAGTGGCGTTTTCGATCTGCGTTTGAATCATATAATTACGGATAGACACCTCTTTGTGCAATCCAAACAGGTAGCAGAATTGCGGTTCCGATATGGGGTTGGTATTGGGCTTGTCGCTTTCGTCGTGCAACTGTTCCGGCGAACGGTCTATGTGTTTGAATTTATTCGAATAACGATTGTACGGCGTTTGGTTGTGCATTTCGAGTATCCTGTCCGTTTCGCGGATAGCGGCGTCAAAATCGAAATTGTTTTTTGCCGCCCACTGGCGCATTTTGGCAACGTATTCTTTGCTTCGGTGCGCGTGGCGGCGTGTCGAGCGGACGCCTTCGCCGTAATACAGGTCGCTTTCTGCCATGAAAACGTCTTGCAGGGTACCGAACCAGCGTTCCATGTGCGCTTTGCCTTCGGCTTTGTGCGTTACGGTCATCACTGTGCCGGCGCGGCGTAGATTGTATTCTATCCAGCTCCATTCCTGCGTATTGTGTCCGGGAAAGCGGTCGTATATCAGTTCGTAAGGCAAGTATCCGGCATTGCGGACAGCCGTCGCCAGGGCGTTAATAACCGCCTGTGCGTTTTCTTCGTAGCAGTATTCCCAGCCCAGCGGCAGGCCGCTCATCACGTCGCGAATGGCAACGATATAGAGGTATTTGTTGACGGTTTTCCGTTTGCCGTCCTTGTCGGTAAAGGTTGCTTTGTGGTCGATGATATTCACGCGCGTTCCGTCAATCTGCCAAGCATCGCCTGCATAGAGAGCCGTTTGCGTGGGTACGTAACTGCGGTACTGGTGATTGAACCGGCTACCGGAACCGTAGCGTTTGTGAATCAGGTTTTTTGTTTCAGATTTTGCCATAAAACCGCTCACCCAGCGCAGGGACGGCCCATTGTCGATGCCCGACTGGTTACAAATCAAATTGATTTTGCGGTAGATATGTGCTGCCGAATAGTTTTTTTCGGAGGTGGCCAACTCAAAAACCAAGCCTTTTAATGCGTCGTTTTTGGCTATTTTCGCCGCGTTGGCATTGTTTTTATTTTTCACAATAATAATCTCTTTGACGTCGGTTCCGTTGACGTACAGCCTTATTTTATCGCGCAGGTTACGCCAGGACTTGGGCAGGTATCGAACCCCCTGCAAGTTGATTTCGTTGGCCAGCTGTTCAAAAAATATACTCTTATTAAATGGGATCCGGTTGATTTCGATGTGGTTCTTTGCGCTGTGCAGGACGGCGGCCGACTGCGCCTCTGACAAGGTGTTGAATTGTGAAGTGAACATCCGGAATCCATCGGATAAGGCTTCGCTGACCAGACTTTGAACGGTGTTTCCGGGGTGAATGGCGTAATTTTTTATGATTTCGATTTCAGGAAGTCGCATCCGGTATGCCTCCGGTATGTTATTGTAAATGAAATAGTCTTTCCCCTGTACTTGGATAAATTTCCATGCAACATCTTTGGAACCCGCACGCTTGGCCCGCGATTTGGCCACGCGAAGGTAATCGCTGTTTACGTTTGCGTTTTGTACTAAAAAATTGCAGTTTAAGCAAATCATTGAATTGTAATTTAATATGTCGCCGGATGCAATGTTCATTTTTTTTTTTTTTGTTCCTGCCCCGGAATCGAACACGGGGCGTAAACCGTTCCGGATTCGTAGTGATTGACAAATGCCCATATTACACCCCTCCCCCCCCCGAAAAGGCGGAGATTAGCAGGCTGTTGATTTTTTTATCGTACTGCGCGCCGAACCGCCGACAGATTTCGTCTGCCGGACAGCCGGCGGCGTAAAGCCGGCCGATCTCTTCCAGTGTGTCATTGTCGCTTTCTTCGACGTATTGGGCGGCCAGGCAGCGCTCTTTATGGGTTTCTTTTGCCCGCTCCGAAGTGTAGCCGTATTGACGCAGCATTTTTTTGCAAAGCCTGTTGGAGAGAAGGATAGCCTCTTTTTCGGATGACGCAACAAGGATGGCGTACCGGATCTCCTGCCGGGCGTCTTCTTTATAAGCCCTTAACAGGGGATTGAATTTTTTCAGGCAATTGAAAATGTATTGCTCTATTTCATTGGCGTAACGCATGGCTCGTCGAATAAGGAGGTTTGTCGATCGTGTTGTTTGAAAATCCGGATGCTGTTGGCTGCATTGTACCGGCCATGAATGTGCGCAACGCCCTGTTTTACTTCCACCAGTACATCTACTTCGTGCTTCCATTTGGTGATGTTTTCGCCCATCTGCATCACCAAGTGCCAGGACAGTTTGCGCCGCCGGAACTTTATCCGCAGGGTTTCAAAATCGTTGTAGCTCATCTGAACGTGCTGGATGGAATCGATGATGACAAACCGGTAGCCGCCTGTTTTGATGGTGTTTTCGATGTCCGGTATGTTTTTGGTGTGGATAAACCGGACTTTTTCGGAAGTTACGCCGCATTGTTTCAGCCGGTTTTGCAGCGTTTTGGAGTTCAAACGTTCTTCGGCGGATACGTACAGCACGCGACCGAACCGGCTTGCGTACTGGGCAAAATTCGCCATGTAGGTCGATTTTCCGGATTTGGCTTCGCCGCGGACGAGCGTCGAAAAACGAATGTCCGGCTCGTCGAAAAGGCGTTTCCATTCGCCCTCAAAGGGGTATGTTTCGACCGTTCGTTCGGCTATCTGGACGGGAGATACTGTTTTCATGGCGGTTATTTGTGACGGATGTACTTGTGAATAATAAATATAAGTATGCCTGTGTAGGCAAAGCCAATGAGATTTATCCACCATTTTTGCGGTTCGCTTTCCGGTTGTTCGTTGAAAATCAGCAAACAGGGTGCACAGAGGATGTTGACCAGCAGGATGAGGACTGCATATTTCAGTGTTGTCATACTGTTTGTCTTTGAACGGGTTTGCCATAAAGTTCTTGTAGAACTTTCATCATTTTGCCGTAAAGAGGGTGGAATTCGCCCTGCATCCGGATGTTGTAAATCGTGTTCGGGTGAACGCCCAGTCGTCTGGCCAGCTTCGCCTTGGCCCCAAAGGGGAGCGAGAGCGGCATTTCGTAGGTGATAATTGTTGTAGTCATATTGTTAGTCATTATTTGTTAAATTGTATTCTATCAGCAGACATTCATGGGATTCGTCCCTTAGCTTGTCTGCTATTTCGTTGCACATATACGATTGATCTGCAAACGAATAACCGGAAATAATTTCTTTGACCGTTTCTACGGCGTTTGCGATTGTTTTGTCCATAATTTTTACGTGAATTTTAAAGATGTTTTAAACTTGTTTTTGCCCCGGAATCGAACACAGGGCGTAAACTGTTCAGGATTTTTGTTTTTTTTTGAATTGAAAATCATTTAAATCAAACCCAAAGGATTCAAGAATTTTTTTTGTAAACTCTCTATCCCTGTTAACTACCAATCTGCCGTTATCGTGATCATACTTAAATGAGATTCCCCAATTGACAAAATACACAGGGATGGAAGATAGATGCTTTCCTTTTATTTCGGTTTTCATAACATATTAATTAATAAATCATTTTGCTCTATAGCCTCTTCGATACTTCCGATAGCCGACAGTATGGCGTTGTACACATTGTCAGTAATATACTCCTCCTTATTCTTGCCGGTAGCCACCAGTTCAGCCTCAAGAACCCCGTCCAGATAGCCGGACATGAATAACAGTTTGTCGCGTTGCTTTTTTGTGAGTTTCATTAGGTTGCCTCCTGTTTTTTTTTGGTTTGTTGAAATCTTGCTTCCAATTTGTCATACTCATGCCAAAACCCATCTACAAAGCTATATAATGCTTCGCGCTCCTCCGGCCCGAATGAGGCGACAAATCCGCCTCCGTCGCAATAGCGACCTGTTTCTTTGTCATAATCACAGTCGCAAAAGCACTGCTTCTTTATCTGCCCCAGCAAGAACATGACAGTGTTTAATTCGACTGTGGTCAAGCCGCTTAACGTGTAACCTCTTTGATTTACTGATACTCTCATAATTGTTTTTATATAATCTAAATTTTTATTGCTACTTTTGTAGCGTTGTTTAATTGAATATGGCGACAAAGATATAGAGTATTTCTCTAATATCAAAATAAAATTAGAGAAAAAATCTAATTTATTTTTGGTGTTATTTTTAATATATTGATAATGAATGTAAAAGAAAGAATAAAAAAATTCACAAAAGAAATAAATTTAAGTATTTCTGAATTTGAAAAGTCAATAGGTGTGGCTAATGGCTATGTTAATAGTATATCAAAAGGAATTGGAAGAGATAAAATTGAGATTATTTTAGAGAAATACCCTAAATTAAATATTGAATGGCTATTGACAGGCAAAGGTGAGATGTTAAGAACGGACGGCCAGGTGCCCGAACAGAGGA
>JAITAH010000054.1 GCA_031284225.1 Dysgonamonadaceae bacterium
GATGCTTTATTGAAGAACGACGGCACTTTGGATTTCTCGAAAGCCGACGCTTTTATTGACGATTTGCTCGCCAACGGAAAATTGACGGTTTACGGACATACCTTAGTATGGCACAACCAGCAAAAAGCAAGTTATTGGAACAGTCTGATAGCGCCGGAAATTCTTCCCGGCCCGGCCGGTTCCAGTTTGATCGACGGCAGTTTTGAAGAAGGAATGGGAAGTTGGACGCCGAATTTCAACGCACAACATTATTCCATCGTTACCGACGAAGCATTGGATGGAACTCATTCGTTAAAAGCAGTAGTGGGTAGTGACGCAGCAGGCAAATACGATGCGCAACTCACCAGCCCGTCGTTCCCGATTATAGCCGGCCATCATTACGAAATTTCGATTTGGATCAAGGCTTCCGCTTCCGGAAAAATCGGATTGGATTTTCCCAACGGCAATTTAGGTAACCAATATCCTTGGACAGCCGGCAGCGAATTAGCCGACATAGGTACAACTTGGACGGAAGTCAAATACAATACCGAACTTTGTAGCGGCTCAGCCATGATTGCTACCACCGATAACTCGGCAATGACTTTCCGCTTGCTGCTCGGAGCCGTAAAATCGGTGGATTATTATATTGATAATGTTACGGTTATCGACCTGGATGCCGCTCCCGTAGAAGTAAACCTCGTAGAAAATGGAAATTTTGAATCGGGCGAAATAAGTCCGTGGACAAAACCCAATCCGGGCGCAGGAATCGACGTTGCCACAGAAGCCAAATACGAGGGAACTTACGGATTGAAAGCCGTTTCGGGGGCAAGCTCTTCCAACGAATGGGATTTACAGTTCCAAACCCCGGAAATCGCTTTAGACGCATCGAAAGCCTACACCGTTTCATTTATGATTAAATCGGATGTGGAAGGCAGCGGACGTATTTCCTATTCAGGATTTTCTAATAATTATCCATGGACCAACTGGGATGGTAGCGGAACAAAAGCGCTTTTCTCTACTTCCAGCGTCTGGAAAGAAATTACTTACGATTTGGCAACCGATTTTTCAAGCACGCCGCCGAAAATCAAACTAAATTTCGACTTGGGCAAACTTCCCAATGTTACGTATTATATCGACAATGTAAAAGTGGTGGAAAAGCAAATAAATGCCGAATCGCTACAATTGAAGAAGGAATCCAATAAAATGATGAGAGCTCCGGTCATTATCGCCAAAACGCCGGAAGAAAAGAAAGCCATCCTGGAACCTGTTTTCCAAAAATACATTACCGATGTAGTTGCGCATTATTCCGGGAAAATAGCCGCATGGGACGTTGTCAATGAGCCGATGAACGAAAACGGCTCCGTGCGCACAGGCGAAGAAAACCTGCAATCGTCCGGCGTTTTCTACTGGCAATACTATCTCGGCAAAGATTACGCCGTAACTGCCTTCAAGGCCGCTAAAGCCGCCGATCCGAACGCCAAACTGTTTATCAACGATTATAATTTAGAATCGGCCAGCAGCAGTAAGCTCGACGGTCTGCTCGAATATGTGCAGTACATCGAACAAAACGGTGGAAAAATTGACGGAATCGGCACGCAAATGCACTTGAACGTCAACTGGATCGATACGACTTCGATTAAACAGATGTTCCAAAAATTAGCCGTTACCGGCAAACTGATTAAGATTTCGGAATTAGATATTGCAATATCCAGCTCATCAAATCCCGAATCGCCCGTTCAGCCGACGGCCGAACAATACGAACGTCAAGCCGAATTATACCGTTTTGTAGCAAATGCTTACAACCAGTATATTCCTGAAGCGCAACGCTACGGAATTACCGTTTGGAGCGTTTCCGACAATGAAAAAGAACATGAATACTGGCTGAAAAACGACGCTCCCTGCCTTTGGGGCGCTGATTATGCCCGCAAACATGCCTATAAGGGTTTTGCCGACGGATTAGCCGGACGCGATGTAAGCGCCGATTTCAGCGGAGAATTGGTTTATTAAAATTTTTGAAAGTTAAAATGTAGGGACAAGGCAGACCTTGCCTCTACATTTTAATAAATACCGTTTTGTAAAATATATTTTGAGTATTAATTTTTTAAATTTTCTGTTTATGAAAAAGACTTTACTTTTTTTATTTGCGTTCTTAACGAGCGCCGGAGCTTTTGCACAAACCATTCCTTTTGATGGATATGGGAATGTATTATTATCGGATTATGAAAATTACACCGATAATCAAGCGGTTAAAATTGTAGTAACCGTCAGCAACGCCGCACCGAATGAAAGCGTAGGCGTAGGCTGGGGAATCGGAGAAATTGTTCCGATTGGAAATTACAATGTAAAGAATTACGAATTTAAGTGCAAGGCCATTTCGATCGAGGGTACCGCCAACGAATACGAATTTACGATTGCCGATTTGAAAGAATTTGCTAAAGTCGATGGCGTTTATTGGGAAGATGCTGCCAACGGCAACCGGAAAGGCGTCGCTATCAACCTATATAACGGCGCCTCTCTAACCTCTATTACCGTTGGTATAGCAGCTGAACCTTCAGCCATTATCAATTTTGAAAACGACGAAATCGGGGCTGTTTATGAAGGCATTGCGTGGTATCCGGAAAACATTACAGCGGTGGTAGCCAACGATCCGGCAGCAGGCGTTCGTGGAAAATCATTACACGTAACATCTACCAATTGGAATGCTTATCCCAAATTTTCGGTAATCCTCCCCAACGGAAAAACCGTGGCGGACATCGAAAAAGTGAAATTCGACCTTTACTTAGGTACGAATGGCAGCAGCGACCAAAATTCATGGAAAAGTGTCGATTGGTTCTTAGGAGCAACCGGCGCTTCTTTTGCCGCCGGCACATCCACCGGTCAAGCAAACAACCTGATTACGAACGACGCCACTAATACCTGGATCGCCAAAGAAATGCCCATTACCACCGAAAAAATCGAAAACGTCGAATTACTTGCGTCGAATGCATTCTCTTTCGGCATGGGTATTTTGGTCGAAAAAGCCGATTATTATCTCGACAATATCGCTTTCGTCTTGAAAGAAGGCAATGGCATTGTCCCCGTTGCTCTTACTCCTAAAGTATATGCCGTCGAAGGAGGTATTGCCGTAAATGCGTTCAATGAAAAAGTATCCGTTTACGGCGTCAACGGCCGTTTGATAAAACAAACCGTTAGCAACGGCAATATCATATCGCTACCGCAAGGCCTGTACATCGTAAAAACAGGTAATGCGAAAGCGGATAAAGTATGGGTAAAATAATTGCGGAGAAAACATTCGTTATTCTGCGGGAAAGTCCGGTCGATACAGTTCAGAAAGACCGGACTTTTTTTGTAAGTAAAAAGTTACGCCTTTCAGCAGCCATTTCTCAAGAAAAAATAGTAATTTTGTAACCTGATTATAAAAAAATAAATCGCTAATATTTTCAAATTATGGCAAAAGTAACTGTAGTAGGCGCAGGAAACGTAGGCGCAACCTGTGCAAATGTACTGGCATTTAATAAAATAGCCGATACGGTAGTAATGCTCGACGTAAAACAGGGAGTGGCTGAAGGAAAAGCCATCGATATGTTGCAAACCGTTCAAACATTGGGGTTTGAAACGAATATTATCGGCGTAACGAACGATTATGCCGCAACCGCCAATTCGGAGGTAATCGTCATTACTTCCGGTATTCCCCGTAAACCGGGTATGACCCGCGAAGAACTGATCGGCACCAATGCCAACATCGTAAAAAGCGTGGTTTCCCAATGCTTATACCATTCGCCGGACGCCGTATTCGTTATGATTGCCAATCCGATGGATACAATGACGTACCTGACGCTGAAAGCTACCGGTTTACCCAAAAACAAAGTCGTCGGTATGGGCGGGGCGCTGGACAGTTCCCGTTTCAAATATTATCTGAGTCAAGCCTTAAAAGCCAATCCGGCCGAAATCGAAGGACTGGTGATCGGCGGACATGGCGATACAACAATGATTCCTTTGAAACGTCTGGCTACTTACAACGGAACGCCTGTTTCGACCCTCTTAGAGGCAGCTTCGCTCGATAAAGTAGTTGCCGACACCATGGTGGGTGGCGCTACGCTGACCGGCTTGTTGGGAACTTCTGCATGGTATGCACCGGGCGCTGCCGGCGCTTACGTCGCGGCTTCGATTGTCAATAACTATCGCCGCCTGATCCCCTCCTGCGTATATCTGGAAGGCGAATACGGACAAAGTGATATTTGCATCGGCGTTCCCGCGATTATCGGTCGCAACGGCGTAGAAAGCATCGTCGATCTCCACCTGAACCCCGAAGAACAGGCTTTGTTTGAAAAAAGCGCCGACGCTGTCCGGAAAACCAATGATGTTTTGAAGGAAATTGGGGCTTTGTAAGATTTCTGCTCCCTTCCCGCAGAGGCACAGACTTGCCTGCCTCTGCGGAGGGATTAAGATTTAATTAATAACTTCAAACCGAGTATAAGGCGCCAACGCCTTCGGAATCCGAATCCCTTCCGGCGTCTGATTATTTTCGAGCAACGCTGCCACAATCCGAGGCAAAGCCAGCGCACTCCCGTTCAAGGTATGGCAAAGCTGGATTTTTTTATGTTCGTCGCGATACCGGCATTTCAGCCGATTCGCCTGATAACTTTCAAAATTAGACACCGAACTCACTTCCAGCCAGCGCTGCTGGGCGGCGGAAAACACTTCAAAATCGAACGTCAATGCCGAGGTAAAACTCAGGTCGCCGCCGCAAAGCCGCAGAATCCGCCAAGGCAATTCCAGTTTCTCGATCAGCGTCTGTACATAATCTACCATTTCTTGTAACGATTCGTATGAATGTTCCGGCCGGTCGATCCGGACAATTTCCACTTTATCGAATTGATGCAAGCGGTTCAATCCGCGAACGTCCTTGCCGTAGGAACCGGCTTCGCGGCGGAAACAGGCCGAATAGGCGGTATTTTTGACGGGTAAATCGGATTCGTCCAGTATCACATCGCGATAGATATTCGTTACCGGAACTTCGGCGGTTGGAATCAAATACAAATCATCGACCGTACAATGATACATTTGGCCTTCTTTATCCGGTAAATTTCCCGTTCCGTAACCGGAATCGG